>NZ_OSDX01000044.1:0-42645 GCF_900382755.1 Vibrio sp. Evd11 | reverse complement strand
ATAGCTAAAGCTGACCGACTAAAGTCGGTGGTTTTAACCTTTTAGGAGACTAATAAATGATTGGTTGTATTGTAACGAGGTTTAGGCACAGAGCCCCGAGAGGGGGTGGGCGTAGCTGAACAGGTCGTAGGTTCTAGGTTTAGTTCGATTGAATTACACAACAAAGCCAACTCTCGATATGGAATAGAACGCTATCTAGATAATGAAGAATAATAAGCAGCAATATCTTTTAAATCTTGTTCATAAAGTCGACTTAATTGAGCCTTCATCATGTCAGCGTAGGCACCTTTACGTTGGTCGTTCTTATACATTTTCATAGTATTGAACAAATAGAGCTGGTCTTGCCCTTTAAGGTCTGGGTAGTTTTGATTCGTGTTGTCGCCAGCAACTGAATGGCAAAAAACACAACTCGGGGATTTCAGTTTACCGAGTTCTGGATCACCAAAGTCGTCTGCGTGAAGCGTGAAAGAGAGGGAAGCCGTTAGTAAGATTAGATACTTGTTGTACACATATATACTCCTGTGAAAACAAAAGTATAAAGCTTCCCCTTAGGGGAAGCTCAAGTATTAATAGCGATAGATGAGAACTTTGCTGAGAGTTACAGCGCTTTTTCTAA
The DNA here is from genome assembly GCF_900382755.1 of Vibrio sp. Evd11. NCBI lineage: Bacteria > Pseudomonadati > Pseudomonadota > Gammaproteobacteria > Vibrionales > Vibrionaceae > Vibrio > Vibrio sp. Evd11. The sequence goes on along the minus strand of NZ_OSDX01000044.1, from coordinate 42,029 downwards.
TTCCGTTAGGAATCGAGCAATGTCTTCTGCACTAATATCACGGTGAGTAACAAAGCGAACAGGATTACCTGGTGACATCGTAATACCTTGTTCACCTAACTCTCGTGCGATGCGGTTTATATCTACGGACTCATCTAATTTAGCAAACACAATGTTAGTTTGGATGTAATCAGGGTTAACAGAAAAGCCTTCTAACTTGTCTAAACCAATCGCTAGATTTTTTGCATTGTCGTGGTCAGCTTTAAGTTGAGCCACGTTCTCCGTGAGCGCCATTTTCCCTGCTGCGGCAAGAATACCTGCCTGACGCATACCGCCACCCACCATTTTACGTAGGCGGCGTGCTTTGGCGATGTACTCTTTACTACCAAGAAGTAGAGAGCCAATCGGCGCGCCTAAGCCTTTTGATAAACAGATCGTCATTGAATCGAAGTGTTGTGCGATCTCTTTAATGTGAACATCCAGTGCCACTGCCGCATTGTATACGCGCGCGCCATCTAGGTGCATTTGCAGGCCGTGCTGGCTTACGAACTCGCGAGCTTCCGCCAAGTAAGACATCGGAAGTACTTTACCGTTAATGGTGTTCTCTAGGCTTAAAAGCTTAGTACGAGCGAAATGGCTGTCATCGGGTTTAATCGCAGCGGCCAGCTTTTTAAAATCTAACGTGCCGTCTGGGTTGTTCTCAATTGGCTGAGGTTGAATCGAGCCAAGTACTGCAGCGCCACCGGCTTCGTACTTATAGTTGTGTGCTTGTTGGCCACAAAGGTATTCGTCACCACGCTCACAGTGTGCCATTAAACCCAGTAGGTTGGCTTGTGTACCAGAAGAAATGAACATAGCCGCTTCAAAGCCGGTCTCATTCGCTGCCCATTGCTCTAGTTCGTTTACGGTTGGGTCATCTCCATAAACATCATCACCCACTTCTGCATTTGCCATTGCATCACGCATAGCTCGTGAGGGTTTAGTTACGGTATCAGAACGAAAGTCCATGTTTCTCTCCTAGAGTACTTTAGGTAGTCATATAATTGGCTATAGATAGCCGCATAGTTGGGCTTTGCTTAAACAAGCGATAGTTTTGGTATCGGTAATTTGATCGTGTCGTATTTTGTCGTGCAGTTCTTCTAGGCTTAGTTCGATCACCTCTATGACTTCATCTTCGTCGCATTTAAAGCGGGTAGTGAGGCTTAAGTCTTTGGCGACGAACAAATGCTGAATCTCATCACAGAATCCAGCTAAAGGGGTAACTTGTCCTAAGCTTTGAAAAGAAGTTGCACTGTAACCTGTTTCTTCTTCCAACTCTCGCTGGGCACATTCAAGAGGTGTCTCACCAATTTCCATGGTGCCAGCCGGTAATTCTAAAAGCCATTTTTTAAGAGAAGGGCGAAACTGGTTAATGAGGATGATGTTTCCAGACGAAGTGATAGGAAGAATAACGGCCGCGCCGGGGTGGTTTATTGTTGTATGTTTTACCACGACGTTCGTAGGGAGCGTCACGTTCTCTTCGATGAGAGAAATACTTTTCCATTGATGGATAACTTTACTCATGCAGTCTGGCCACATTCCTTGCCAATTTTTCGGATAACTGAAGACGTGCACCACCATAACGTCTATGGTGTCGAAAATAAAAGAAAAATTAGGCTTAGCAATAGATTTAATTTCACGCCATTCGTGATGCTACTCTCATAATTGGAATCTATGATTACGCAAAAATTGCAGCGTAACCATCTGATATAAAGGCAACTCAATAATAAAAGATGCTTGTAACAAAGTGCTAACAAATGTATAAAAACGTATCTACACTCTCAACTGTTCAAAGATTTTCGGAGTAACGCATGAACCCTTCTATTTCCTCACATGCTGACAAGGCGCTACTCTCTGAAAGAATCAATAAATTAGCGCATGCTCTCTCTGATGGCGTTTATGAAAGAGAAGACACCATCAAGCTTTGTTTACTGGCGGCTCTTGCCGGTGAAAGTGTGTTTCTATTAGGCCCTCCGGGCATCGCAAAAAGCCTTATCGCTAAACGCCTCATCCAGGCTTTTGACAACAGTAGCTATTTCGAATATTTGATGACACGTTTCTCTACACCAGAGGAAGTGTTTGGCCCGCTAAGTATCCAAGAATTAAAAGACAACGGTCGTTACGTAAGACTGACCGAGGGTTACCTACCAACCGCACAAGTCGTATTTCTTGATGAGATTTGGAAAGCAGGTCCTGCAATCCTAAATACGCTTCTTACTGTAGTGAATGAAAAAACATTTAAAAATGGCGCAGACATCGAGCGCGTGCCTATGCGTTTGTTGGTTTCAGCCTCTAACGAACTTCCAGACGAAGACAGCGGCTTAGAAGCTCTTTACGACCGAATGTTGGTTCGCGTGTTCGTAAACCGTATTCAAAACAAACAAAACTTCAAATCGATGCTGACGACTGGCACATCTCAAGAAGCTGTGATTCCAAAGGGTTTGGCAATTACGGATATTGAATACCATCAATGGCAGAAAGAACTCGATAAGCTTGAACTGACGGACAACTCGTTTAACAAGTTGTTTGAACTGAAAACTATGCTGGAAGAGACCGTTAAGAATCAGGGCTCATCATCAGAGTCTGAATTGTATGTCTCAGACAGACGTTGGAAGAAAGCGGTTAAACTATTGAAAGCGAGTGCATTCTTTAGTGGCCGTGATAGTGTGAATCCGCTGGACATTATGCTTCTACAGGATTGCTTGTGGCATAGCCCAGAATCACGCGATGTGGTTCGTAGCGTGGTAAAAGACTTTGCATTAAACCGAGCGTTTGATCAGCAGGAGTCGAAATCTCAAATCGAAATGTCACGTGAAGAGCTAGAAGAAATTCAAGATGATGTTGAATCAACGTTGTCGGTGTCTCTCTCTATGGAGTCAACCAGCGGCTTACTGCGTAAAGACGTTTACCAAAATGATATCAAGAACGCGAAAATGTACAGCGTCGGCAGCGCTTACAACCTAGTTAAACTGGTTATGCTGCAAAGCAACATGTCAGTTTCTGAATCTGAGAAAGGCGATAGCCGCTGGGTATACGTAGCCAAGGATGATTTTGATCGTGCGCTAAAAGAAGGCCACGGTGATATTTACGGTTACGTAAATGAAAATAAAAACCTATGCCGTTTAAAACTCGACTTGGATGCATCGAACCAATTAGTGATTAAAGACATTGCCAATCGCTCTGTATTGGTGAGCGTGGTTACCACCGATGGTTTGGACCAAGAACTGTATAACAAGTGGTTGAGTGGCGCTGATAAAGCCTTAGAACAGTTAACTGAAGCTGAATTCAAGTTAAAGAGAGTTCGAACTGAATTCCATGATGCGTTGCCTCATAACTATATTGATCCTGATTTACCGAAGGCAATGGAAGCAAGCTTGCAAGCGGTAACGCAAGATCTTGAAACCACAAAAGTGAAGAGCAGTAAGATCGCACAGCGTATTAAGTTCATGAGTCAGTACTTCGAGTAAGGGGAGAGCATATGTTAGGAGCAGACGGCTTAAACCTCGCTTTGATGGTGGCTGATTCAGGTATCATTGATACCGCGATGAATGATCTCATTGCTCGTTCTCAAGTCATGATGGCTGCTGAGAACAAAGGCGTTAAAACATCAGTGAAAAACCACTTAGTTAAATGGCGCGGTAAAGTGAAGAAACGTGTCACTAAGGTGTGTGAAACTGATCGTTTCCAAGAAGAAATTGCATTGTACCAAGAGGTTATCTACTGGGATGAACCCCAGTTTTTTGATGAGATTGACAGTGTCATCAAAAAATTGGAGTGGCACTCAGCGTTCTACCTTCAAGCAAGACGTTTAATGGAAAACAACAAAGGCGTTTATAACGCAATGTTTCCACACTACTTTTGCGACCAGTGGTATCAATCGCTTTCAGATGCGATTAAGCAAGCTCAAGTAACCGAACTTGAAACAAGCAAAGAAAAAGTCTTAGCTGACCTTTATCAACGCATGGAAACCATGAAAAACATGGATAAAGTGACGGAGTCTGGTGATGAAGGCAGTGTAGGGCGCTTGTGGGACATGGCTTCGGCTAAGTTGAGTAAAACCGACCTAACAGTAATGAAGCGTCATGCGGAGTTTCTAAATAAGCACAAAGGCCTTCAAGAAATTGCTGAAAAACTAGGTCGCATGGCTGGCTTAGAAGATGACCCTTCTTTGCACAAAGCCCCTGTAGAAGAACTACAGATGGTTGAAGAGAAGACCGATGAGGCAGTCGATGATATTGTTGGGATCCACGAAAGTGATGACCTCAACAAGATGCTGCCGAACGAAACCATGTTCTTAGCGTACCCAGAGTTAGAAGTCATTTTCTACAAACACTTGGCCGACAAGCGTTTGCTTAGCTATCGTTCGCAAGGTAAATCTCGAACCCTACGTAAAGTCAAAGCTCAAAAGCCAGACAGCAAATCGGTGGACATTGAAAAAGGTCCATTTATTGTTTGTGTTGATGCGTCCGGTTCAATGAGCGGTTTCCCTGAACAGTCGGCGAAAGCGGTGGCTTATGCCTTGATGCAAATAGCCTTAGCTGAAGAGCGCGATTGTTATGTGATTTTGTTCTCTTCAGAACACATAACTTATGAATTGACTCGACAAGACGGGCTACGTGAAGCCAGTGACTTCCTAAGTTACTCATTCCACGGCGGGACAGACCTTGAGCCAGTGCTAATGAAGTCGATAGATTTGATGATGGGCGACAAGTACAAGAATGCTGATTTAATCGTGCTTTCTGACTTTATCGCGCCAAAGCAGTCTGATGAAATGATTGCTCAAGTCGAGAAACTTAAAACGCACAAAAACCGTTTCCATGCAGTTAGTCTTTCTAAGTATGGTAACCCTCAACTTATGACCATGTTTGATCACTGTTGGTCGTATCATCCAAGCCTCGTTGGCCGCTTCATGAAAAAGTGGTAGTGCGCAAACACCTTAAATGAATCGACTTGCTGTATGCTTTTTGATTAAAAAGATCGAACATGCAGCAATTTGATTTAAATGTCAGCAAACAGAATTTAAATTCACATTTTTGTTTGACTATCTTCACTCAATCCGTAAAGTAGGCACCCGAACACAGCGGGGCTAACGTTTGGTCGGTTCTAACGTGTTGAAAAATGGCGCCTTGGCAGAGTGGCTATGCAGCGGATTGCAAATCCGTGGACCTCGGTTCGACTCCGGGAGGCGCCTCCATTCTCTTTCTTATTTAGTTAATTAGAGATTAGACGAATGAAATTGCGATACTAGCTCAGTTGGTAGAGCGCAACCTTGCCAAGGTTGAGGTCATCGGTTCGAACCCGATGTATCGCTCCAAATTTTGTAATGTTGATTCATTTTGACATTAAGATGGTGTTTTACTTTTCAGTAATCGGCATCGCAATAAAGAATTGCGTGCCCTGGTGGTGGAATTGGTAGACACAAGGGATTTAAAATCCCTCGGCGTTCGCGCTGTGCCGGTTCAAGTCCGGCCCGGGGCACCATCTATTTGATTGTTATCTTGTTTGGTAGTAATCAAAAGAGTTGTTCTCTTTAAACACTATTGAAGGCGCCTTGGCAGAGTGGCTATGCAGCGGATTGCAAATCCGTGGACCTCGGTTCGACTCCGGGAGGCGCCTCCATCATTTAGAAGAAACCAGTCCTTGTGGCTGGTTTTTCGTTTCTGGCTTCTTTGTTTCTTGTTTCTTCATCCTTACCTCTTCATTTCTCCCCTTTACCTTTCATAGACCCACTCTATTTTGATGAGATCCTAAGTTGAACCTTTGTTGATAGACAGGTAAATAAATCAAAGTCACAATTAACCATAATGCTCAATTTGTTTCATTGTTTTATGGGATAACCCAAATTAAAACATGTGTATGAGTGATAGTGTCCCTCTTTTATTCTGTGAATACAGAAAACCACGGGTTTACCCGTGGATGAATGCCAATTCCAAAATTACAGCGTAAGCTGTTTGTAATTTTGGTCAACGCTTTAGCGTTGTCACGGTAAGTACCCCGGGCATGCCCGGGGGAATCTTCATTTCTTTAATTGTTCTATAAGAGGTTCTTAAATATGCAATTTAGTCTAAAGAGGAAAATGGTTTTCTCTGTAGTTTTGGCGATTGCTGTTACATCTGCCATTCTTCTTTTCATGGGTTATAAGACGTTTCAAACAAACAGCTGGCAAGCAATAGAAAGTGAAAGTCGTAATACACTTCAAGCTCATGCAAAGGGCATCAGTGACTGGTTTTATGATAAGAAACAAGCAGTACACGGACTTAAGCAACAAGTGCAGCTTAACCCTTCAATAGATATCGTTCCTCATTTACGTCAAACCTTGGTATCTGGTGGGTTTGGATTGAGTTATTACGGTAACAAAGAAGGTGAGATGTTCCGTCATGATCCTTCATTGAATAAAGCGGGCTATGACCCAAGAGTCCGAGGTTGGTACAAACAAACCTTAGCTGAGAACCGCGCAGTGACAACCAAGCCGTATGTGAGTGTGACGATGCAAACCTTGGTGGTGACACTGACAGACCCTGTGACCGAGAATGGATCGATCATCGGTGTTGTTGCATCAAACTTGGCATTAGACAAATTGATTGAAGACGTATTAGCCATTCAGGTTCCGGGGAATGGGCGTGCGATTCTGATTGATAAACAAGGAACGGTCGTTGCTCATCAAAATAAAGATTTCATTCTGAAACAAGTCAATGATATTGCGCCAGAGCTGAGTGTGTCTGGCTTGAACAGTGCTGCGCAAAACTTGACGACGATCTTTACTCAAGTGGATGGTGCTGAGCGAGTCATCATGGCTGAGCCAATTAAAGGCACTGACTGGTTACTTGTGATTGAAATGGATAAAGAGGTACTAGAGCAGCCCCTGTTCGATATGTTGATTAGCCAAATCACCACAGGTTTGATTGTATTGATCGTTATGGCTGTAGCAACCTCATGGTTTGTGGCTCGTCAATTAGTTGAACTGGGGCGAGTGAGTGAAGCATTGGCTGATATTGCGGAAGGGGAAGGCGACCTTACCCAAAGACTACAAGTGTCGAGCCAAGATGAGGTGGGTCAACTTGCCGATAAATTTAATGTCTTCGTTGATCGGCTCCATCAAATGATGCAAAACGTCACTCAAGTTTCTACCGCGATGAATAGTGGTGCCGAGCATGCTAATACCAGTGCGATGAAGCGCAGTGATAGTGTAAGCAGGCAACAAGATGAGATCACGATGGTGGCAACGGCTGTGACAGAAATGGCGACAGCAACAGCCGAAATCGCCACGAATGCAGAGAGTACGGCGAAAAGTGCGACTCACTCGGTGGAGTTGAGCGAGCAAGGCTTCCAACAGATGGCTAAAAGCCAATCATCGATTAATGACCTCGCTACTGAGCTAACAAGTGCTGTGTCTATCATCAGTGAGCTTGAAGAGCATGGTCAGCAAATCGCGTCTATCTTGGCGACGATTCGTGAAATAGCGGAGCAAACGAACTTACTCGCGCTTAATGCGGCTATTGAAGCTGCAAGGGCAGGTGAACAAGGGAGAGGTTTTGCTGTGGTGGCTGATGAGGTCCGTGTGCTTTCTCAACGTACTCATGCTTCAACAGAAGAGATCGAAGACAAGATAAAACGCCTACAGCAAGCGACTAATGGTGCGGTTAAAGTGATGACACAAAGTCACGATATGGCGAAAACAAGCGTGCACGATGTGGATATGGCCGGAGAGAGCTTGGCTCAAATCCGTGAAGCGATTCAGATGATCAGTGATATGGCGACTCAGATTGCCTCAGCTGCTGAAGAACAGTCTTTAGTCACCGCGGAAATCAATGCGAATACGGAATCTGTCCGTGAAGTCAGTGATGTAATGGCACTTGATGCAACAGATGCAGTCTCGCAAGCCGATCAACTCAGCCATTTAGCTAACGACCTTAAACAAGAACTCTCAAGATTTAAACTTTAAGTTCAGTCAAAACCATACAGAGCACAAGTCACTCACAGGCTTGTGCTCTTTTTTATGCAGCCAGCGTCAACTTGATTTACTGTCTCAGTGCTTATCAAAGAAATCTTTGTTACGGATATACTTGCTCATTAAGTGGTAAGAGAAAGGCCTTATCAACCAGCTAAAGATAGAGCGACCAAGGCGGATTAATGTCGGTGTGTTTTCGTAGATCCTACCATTATAGAGCCAAAGCACTTTCCCTACATGCCAATACAATAGGGGCACGGGCGGCATGAAGGTGACAATATCGATGTCGCAACAGATACGGTAGGTTTTCTTACTCAAACGGTAGTTCTTTTTGAAACTCCAATCACCCACAGCGGGTTGGCCAAAAGTGACAATGCGTTTAATACAGCCTGGGTACTTTTGATCTAAGTAGTCAGCAAACACACAACCAATAGCGCCGCCAGAAGAGTGCCCGGTGATAGAAATCCTTTTTCCTTGTTCTAACAATGGTATGAGCGTGGCCTCTAAGCGTTCGATAACGGTTTGCCCAAGCTTGTCTTCGTTACGACTCGGTTGGCTTTCTTGAAACATGAGATGATAGAAACCAGCATGAACACGATAGTTGAGCCCAATTTTTTTACAGCTTCTTGTCCATAGAGCAAAGGTAAGCAACCAATCTGAGATACTATGCGATCCTTTGATAACCACAACCACTTCATCTTTATCGTTGCTCCACAACACTCGAATCATGGTTTTGCCAAACTTATTCTTGATGATGCGCTGTCCATTAGGGTCAAAACCGTAACGAGTTTGCTTAAAGACTCTAGGGTAGGCGAGGTTACAGAGCACGGCGTAGCGTTCATATTGGTATCGTTTAAGTGGTTTCACGTTTTTATTTCGTAATAGTCGTTACTTAAAACTTTAGTCTTTGAATGTGAAAAGCACATGAAAACGAGGGAGTGTTTTGTTCATTCAATGGAATCAACAGTATTTAGTGAATCTCCAAACTGGATTTCGGCTTATGAGTTCCTGTTAAAATTAAAACCTACGTATAAGAACCGTACAAGCTGCACTAAATTCATTCGTTTGAGTTCGATAATTAATCACTTGAATTGAAAGATAAAATTTACTGTTGACGAATTTTTTCTATCCGTTAAAGTACACCTCGTTCTCACGGCTTAGGTCGCAGAGAGATGGTGTTTTACTCTTCAGTAATCAGCATCGCATGATTGCGTTGCCCTGGTGGTGGAATTGGTAGACACAAGGGATTTAAAATCCCTCGGCGTTCGCGCTGTGCCGGTTCAAGTCCGGCCCGGGGCACCATCTATCTAGTTTCTACTTTAAGTAGAGTGTTGAACAAAGAGTGGTTCTCTTTAAACACTTCAATATATTTATATTTTGATTAAGGCGCCTTGGCAGAGTGGCTATGCAGCGGATTGCAAATCCGTGGACCTCGGTTCGACTCCGGGAGGCGCCTCCATTCTCTTTCTCTTACGTTTTGATAAGGTAAGAAATTAGAAGAATGAAATTGCGATACTAGCTCAGTTGGTAGAGCGCAACCTTGCCAAGGTTGAGGTCATCGGTTCGAACCCGATGTATCGCTCCAAATTTTGTAATGTTGATTCATTTTGACATTAAGATGGTGTTTTACTTTTCAGTAATCGGCATCGCAATAAAGAATTGCGTGCCCTGGTGGTGGAATTGGTAGACACAAGGGATTTAAAATCCCTCGACGTTCGCGTTGTGCCGGTTCAAGTCCGGCCCGGGGCACCATCTATTTGATTGTTACCTTGTTTGGTAGTAATCAACAGAGTTGTTCTCTTTAAACACTATTGAAGGCGCCTTGGCAGAGTGGCTATGCAGCGGATTGCAAATCCGTGGACCTCGGTTCGACTCCGGGAGGCGCCTCCACTATTCAACGTTGAAAGGCCAGCAGAAATGCTGGCCTTTTTGCTATCTGAAATTTCATATCCTCGCGATTCCTCGAAACTGCTGACGTTTACTATCTGTTATTGCATTTTAAGTTTCTTAATTTCTTAATTCTGAACTGGTCTAGTGGCTTCGTTACTCTATTAGCCGTTTAAATACTTTAGATATGTGGCCGGAGTAGGGGCTGGTGTTGAGATAAAACTTAAATCAAACTTTTCCATTTACGTGTTTGCCAAACTAACTGTTAATCGGGTGTGGTGTTTGTGAGTAAAATAGACAGTTCGACGAGTATGCCGTCTGAGGTTTTAGGCATTAAGTTCTTCACATTTATACATAGTTACTCATGAACCTGTAACGCTTTCATGAGTTCTTACACTTCTCAAGTCTTTAAATGAAAATGATTGTCATTTACTTACGTTATTGCTAACCTATTGTGAAAGTTTACAACCTACTTCTTAATGCGTTGAAGTGTATATAAAATCCCTCTAAACCCTACCAAACCTACGGTTATTCGTTTGCTTTGACTGATAATTAAGCAGATCTACCTCTTTTGTTCTACCCCTTTTGGGTAGTTCGATTTCGTAATTGATTTACATCATATTTTCATTTTCTTTCATAATTCATTATTCGTGTAGTTAAGAAATATATAACCTTCAGGAATTCTTATGAGCAAGATGAAGCTAGTCGTAATCGGTAACGGGATGGTAGGCCATCGCTATATCGAAGATTTAGTCGAGAAGACAGATGTCGCTAACATGGACATCACGGTGTTCTGTGAAGAGCCTCGCGTAGCCTATGATCGTGTACACCTTTCTTCTTATTTTTCACACCATACTGCGGACGAACTTTCTTTAGTTAAAGAAGGCTTCTACGAGAAACACGGCATCAATATGCTGATCGGCGAACGTGCTATCAACGTTAACCGTGAGAAAAAGACTGTTTACTCAAGCACAGGTCGTGAAATTCAATACGACAAGCTTGTTCTTGCAACCGGTTCTTTCCCATTCGTTCCGCCAATCAAAGGTCACGAAGGTAAAGACTGTTTCGTTTACCGCACAATCGAAGATTTGAAAGCGATTGAAGCAACCGCTAAGAACTCAAAATCTGGTGTTGTTGTTGGTGGTGGTCTACTTGGCCTTGAAGCGGCAGGTGCACTGAAAGCACTTGGCGTAACCACACATGTTGTTGAGTTCGCTCCTAAGCTAATGGCTGAGCAACTTGACCAAGCGGGCGGTAACCAACTTCGTCAAAAAATCGAACGTATGGGCGTAAACGTTCATACAAGCAAAAACACGCTAGAAATTGCTCCTGAAGGCACTGAAGCTCGTAACGTGATGCGTTTTGCAGACGGAACTGAGCTAGAAACTGATTTCATCGTATTCTCTGCTGGTATTCGCCCACAAGACAAACTTGCTCGTCAAATGGGCTTAGGTATTGCACCTCGTGGCGGCATTGAGATTAACGATCACTGTCAAACGACAGACAAAGATGTTTACGCAATCGGTGAGTGTGCGTCTTGGAACCAAACGTTCTACGGCCTTGTTGCTCCTGGTTACAAAATGGCGACCGTTGCTGTTGACCACGTTGTTGGTAACGAAAGTACATTTGAAGGTGCTGACATGTCAGCGAAGCTGAAGCTTCTTGGCGTGAAAGTGGGTTCTATCGGTGACGCAAACGGTCGTACTCCGGGTTGTAAGAGCTACGTTTACCAAAACGAAGAGTCTGAAGTTTACAAACGCATCATCGTTTCTGAAGATAACAAGAAGTTGCTTGGCGCCGTAATGGTCGGTGACACATCTGATTATGGCGATCTTCTACAGCTAATGCTGAATGAAATCGAGCTACCAGAACACCCAGATGCATTGATTCTTCCTGCTCACGCGGGTGCTGAGAAGCCAACACTTGGCGCGGATTCTTTACCGGAAACTGCTGTTATCTGTTCTTGTTTTGATGTAACGAAAGGCAAGATTGCTCAAGCGGTTGCTGAAGGTCACCACACCATTGGTGATATCAAAGCAGTCACTGGCGCAGGCACAGGTTGTGGAGGTTGTATTCCTCTTGTGACTTCAGTGCTAAATGCTGAACTTGCTAAAGCGGGTGTGGAAGTGAAGAACGACGTTTGTGAGCACTTTGCTTACTCTCGCCAAGAGCTTTTCCACCTAATCCGCATCGAAGAAATCAAAACATTCGATGAGCTACTAGAGAAGTACGGCAAAGGCTACGGTTGTGAAATCTGTAAGCCACTAGCGGGTTCTATTCTTGCTTCTTGCTGGGGTGAACACATCCTTAAGCCTGAACTAGTAAAACTGCACGATACCAACGATAACTTCCTAGGTAACATCCAAAAAGATGGCACTTACTCAGTTATCCCTCGTATGGCGGGTGGTGAAGTAACGCCTCAAGCACTTAGCGTTCTTGCGGATGTTGCGGCTGAATACAACCTGTACACCAAAATCACAGGTGCACAACGTATTGGTCTATTTGGTGCACAAAAAGATGACTTACCAGCAATCTGGAAGAAGTTAATCGCTGCAGGTTACGAAACGGGTCAAGCCTACGCAAAAGCACTTCGTATGGCTAAGACATGTGTTGGTTCAACTTGGTGTCGTTACGGCGTTCAAGATTCAGTTGGCCTAGGCGTGATGATCGAGAACCGTTACAAAGGCATTCGTACTCCTCATAAGATGAAGTTTGGTGTGTCGGGTTGTACTCGTGAGTGTGCTGAAGCTCAAGGTAAAGATTTAGGTATCATCGCAACAGACGCTGGTTGGAACATGTACGTGTGTGGTAACGGTGGTATGAAGCCTCGTCACGCAGACCTACTGGCAAGCGACCTAGACCAAGAAACACTGCTGAAATACATCGACCGTTTCATGATGTTCTACATTCGCACGGCTGCGCCACTACAACGTACTTCGGTATGGATGGACAACCTAGAAGGCGGCGTTGACTACCTTCGTGAAGTGATTGTTGATAACAAACTTGGCATCAACGACCAGCTTGAAGCTGACGTGGCTGGACTCGTGGGTAACTTCGCTTGTGAGTGGACTGACACTATCAACGACGAAGCTCAACTTAAGCGCTTCTCACACTTCATCAATGCTGATGACCGTGATGAAAACGTTGTGTTTGTTAACGACGGCCGTGAACAACACCGCCCAGCAACATTTACAGAAAAACACCCAGAAGCGAAGGGCGACATCCTTCACATTGAACTGGTTTAATTGGGAGACGACATCATGGCATTTACCAAAGTTTGTAAGATCGAAGATATTATTCCAGGTACCGGTGTTTGTGCATTGGTTGGTGGTGAGCAAGTTGCTATTTTCCGCCCAACTAAAGCCGAAGAAGTGTTCGCTATTAGTAATACTGACCCGTTTTTCCAATCAAACGTTTTATCTCGCGGTTTAACGGTTGAGCACAAAGGTGAGCTTTGGGTGGCGAGTCCACTTAAGAAGCAACGCTTTAACCTAGCAACAGGTGTGTGCATGGAAGACGAGAACTTCAGCGTGAAAGCGTATAAAGCTCGTATTACTAAAGGTGCTGTTGAAATCTCATCATAATCGAATACGCAACAAGATTTGATAGTTCAAGGGTTCTAGTTCCCAACATTGCCTTAGCTTGGCAGCTAGAGCCTTTTCCTATCCAATTTTAACTTTTAATTTTAACTTTTAATTTTAACTTTTTAAGGACAACCTTATGTCTCCTGATTTTAAACCAGCTGAATTCGTTCAAACGATGATCGATGTGGGTGAAGCGAAAACGAAAACAAGTACTCGCGATCTTCTGATTCGAAGCACAATGGCAGGCATCATTCTTTCTCTTGCTGTTGTTGTAGCAATTACGACTATTGTGCAAACAGGCATTGGTATTGTTGGCGCTCTTGTGTTCCCAGTGGGCTTCGTCATTCTAAGTGTTATGGGCTACGACTTAGTAACGGGTGTATTTGGCCTTGCTCCTTTAGCGAAATTCGATAACCGCCCAGGTGTGACTTGGGGTCGTGTTCTACGTTGTTGGGGTATTGTTGGCCTTGGTAACCTCATCGGTTCTCTAATCGTTGCGGTATTGGTTGCTATCTCATTAACGGGTAACTTTTCTTTAGATCCAAACGCAGTAGCACAAAAGTTCATTGCGGTTTCTACAGCTCGTAGCTTAGGTTTTGAAAACATGGGTATGGACGGATGGATCACGTGTTTCGTACGCGGTATCTTCTGTAACCTAATGGTATGTCTAGGCGTGATTGGTAACATGACAGCACGTACTGTGTCTGGTCGTGTAGCAATGATGTGGTTCCCAATCTTCATCTTCTTCGCACTAGTATTCGAGCATACAGTAGTAAACATGTTCCTATTCCCACTGGGTATGATTCTAGGCGCTGATTTCGGTATCGCGACATGGTTGAACTTCAACCTTATCCCAACAATCCTAGGTAACATCGTAGGTGGTTTGTTCTTAACATGTGTACCTTTGTTCCTAACACACGCAAGAACAGCTCCTTCTCTAGGTGCTAAGTAATTCTGAATACGGTGAAACGTAATTTAGTATGAGACTAAGAGCCCCAACAACATGTTTGGGGCTTTTTTAGTTCGAAAGCCCTTATATCATTGCGCAAATTACTCGCAATAGACTGTTTTGTTATAATTACTTCTATCTTCGTTAGTACTTAGACTGAATATTTAACTCAACACCTGATAGTCTAAGGGTTAAGGATTTGGATAAGTCATCATGAATACAGTGACTTATCACATAGATTGAAGCTTGAGATAAAACAAGCAAACCTTCGGAGCACAGCATGTCAGAAGTATCGTCATCGAATGTTAAAGAAGTAACCAAAGGATTGGTTTCATTAGTAGGCGCGGGCCCTGGAGACCCAGACTTACTTACCCTCAAAGCGGCACGTGTTATTCAACAGGCTGATGTGGTCGTTTATGACCGCTTGGTATCTAAAGATATCTTGGCAATGGCTAACGCCGAGGCAGAAATGCTGTATGTGGGGAAAAAGCTCGACCATCACTGTGTACCACAAGATCAGATCAACCAACTGCTCGTGACTAAAGCGCAAGAAAATAAGCATGTTGTTCGCCTTAAAGGCGGTGACTCGTTTATCTTTGGTCGTGGTGGCGAAGAGTGTGAAACTCTCGCTGAAAATGGTGTGAAGTTTGAAGTGGTACCCGGCATCACTGCAGCTGCGGGTGCGACGGCTTACGCGGGCATTCCGCTTACACATAGAGATCACGCACAAAGCGTTCAATTCATTACTGGTCATCTAAAGAAAGATGGTGAAGATATTGATTGGCGTTCGCTTGCTCAGCACAACCACACGATTGTGTTCTACATGGGTCTGAAAGAGAGCCCGAACATTCAGAAAAACTTGCTTGATAACGGTATGCGAGCAGACATGCCCGTTGCGATTATTGAAAATGGCACGCGCCAAGAACAAAAAGTGTTCCGTGGTGGTTTGAGTGACTTAGCCAACCTTGCGAGTGTCGCAAAAAGCCCAGCGCTTATCGTTGTTGGAAGTGTTGCTCAGCTCCATGAAAAACTGGCTTGGTTTAACAAGCAAGCTTAAGTGATTGATGATCAAGCTTAGCTTGTTAGCTTGTTAGATGGTTAACCAAAGGCTTAGCTGACTAAGAATCAAATACTGCAGCGGCTGCCTTGTCGCTGCATCTCTTGTTTACGCATCGGCATCTCGTCGATCAGGTTAGTGATCAAGTTCCAATCTGTTTTTCCGCTCCATCTGTGCTTCTCTTGTCCGTCTTTACCTATTAAAACAGCGGTATGCGACCCTTTTTGTATCTCATAGATGCTCGTTACTGCCTCTAGATTAAACTCCTCATCAAGCCATGTCGGTACGGTATAGCCACTTTCTGCTATTACCATCACGACCACATCACGTTCGTCCAATTGACAGTTGTTTATCAGTACTTCATTGAGAAACGCTTTAACGACAGAGTCTTCCGTTGGCGCGAAATAGATCACACTGCGATGAGGGAGTAATTTGGAATGGGAATAGGCTGGGTAGGCGTGTAACGAGTTAACTGACAGAATCATAAACATAACCGCGCTTGTTACTAGAGTTTTCAGTGATTTGGATAATGCTTTGGCTAACGCTGCGCAGCAAAGTGTCAACACTGAGCCGTTGTTGTCGCTGCGAAGACATGATCTAATTGTTTGTCGGTACTGCATGTTCCACCTTCCTTGATAAACTCAAACAAGCTCTGAATAAAGTTAATAACAATTACGTTAAGCATAGCTAATGAGTTCATTTTTATTAAAGAAAGCGGCTCGCATTTTAGAGTTGAATAGAATAGGGTATACGGAAAATCTAAAGGTATGAATTTATGGAAAACATAGCAATTTTGGTCGACGTTCAGAACGTTTACTATACAACGCGTGACAAATACCGTTCTAACTTCGACTATAACCAGTTTTGGTATGTTGCCACGGAAGGGCGTAACGTGGTTGAAGCCAATGCTTACGCGATCTCTAGCCAAGATCCAAAACAGCGTCAATTCCACCACATCCTTCGTGGTGTTGGCTTTAACGTGAAGTTAAAACCGTTTATTCAGCGTCGTGATGGGAGCGCAAAGGGGGATTGGGATGTCGGTATCGCGTTAGATGCGATAGAACTTGCTGAGACAGTTGATACCATTGTTTTAGTCTCTGGTGACGGTGATTTCGAAATCCTTGTTGAGCGAATCAAAGAACGATTTGGTAAGCCAGTTGAAGTGTATGGTGTACCGGGATTAACTGCTCAAAATCTTATCGATTCTGCCTCAAAATTTGTACCGATTGAAAAAGATTTCTTACTATAGGGTAAATCTCGCATTTTATAATTGAAATCAATAATAACGATAATTAAAATGCAAACTATTATTATTTATCGGTTTGTATGATGTCGCGCGTTTTAGTTGTTGATGATGATATTCAGTTATGTGAATTGTTGGGTGAAGTCTTAGAAAATGAAGGGTATCACGTTGATACCGTTCATTGTGGCGAGTCTGCGCTTGAGTTCATTCAGTCTCACCCTGTTGATTTAGTCTTACTTGATGTAATGCTACCTAACCTAAGCGGTATTCAAGTTGCTAGACGAATTTGTCAGCGCTTTGCTACCCCCATTCTTATGCTAACCGCTCTTAACGACGATGCCTCGATGCTCGACGGCTATCAAGCGGGAGCTGACCAATACATCGCCAAACCTTTCAATGTTCCTGAACTGCTGACCCGCATTAAGGTGATCTTGCGCCGAGTTGGCTTCGAACGTCAAAGACAGTCTTTAGCTTCATCTAACCATGGTTTGTGTGAACAACTTTCTCGTTTACCACTAACCGGCACTGAAAAAGATCTGCTTGATTACTTGGTCAAAAATGACGGTATCGTCGTATCGAAATCTGACCTTCAAATCCATGTGCTTAAGAAAGAGCTTTGTCCTTTCGATCGTAATTTAGATATGCATATCAGTAACATACGTCGGAAATTGGTGCAGGCTGGCTTGTCAAAGCAACATATAAAAACCGTTCGAGGTAAAGGCTACAGTTACCTAGAGTCGGTAGGGGTATGAGTAAAAAATTGCTGCGTTGCCCTGATTTTATTGGCAAGCGTAAGGATGGCTTAACGTTTCAATTATTCAGCTACCTGACGGTGATCCTAGTAAGCATCTTGATCCTTCAAGGTGTGGCGGAACGAGCACTGATGAAAGCCTTATTGAAGGTACCTGAGTCGGTAAAGTCTGAAATGCTCGACCTTGCCTATCAAGCCAACGTGCTGATTGAGGAAGGGGATATGGATGAGTTAGCCGACTGGGGTAATGCACAAGGTTATTATCTATTCGTTATCGATGAGAATAATCGACCCATTACTCATCGACATATGCACCCGCACTTTGAATTCAAACTCAAGTACTTGCGCACCTTAGATCATCAGTTGAGCGATCGTGTCAGTAAGCCTATCTTCGGTTTGCCACTGAATAATGGCAACACGTTAGTCATTCAACTACCGCACCAGTTTCATCCGGCCAAGTCCTTTGCTCCATATTCCTACATGCTGAAAGCCTTGATTGCATTGGTCGTATTGTCGCTGTTCTCCATTATTATGGCAAAAAGCCTGCAGCAACCTCTGGATCGTTTAAGGGAGGCGAGTCGAAGATTAGCGCAAGGGGATTTCTCGGTGAGTGTGGTGTCTGAGCTTGATTCAACCACGCGTGAATTCAACGAACTTGCCCATGATTTTGATCATATGACTCGTGAGATTAAGTCACTGGCAGAAAAGCAGCGCCGTTTGATTCGTGATGTGTCCCATGAGCTACGAACGCCATTGGCAAGGCAAAATCTCGCCTTACATCTTTTGCGCAGCAAGGTCGATGATAAGAGCATTAGCTTGCTTGAGCGAATGGAAAGCGAAACTGAAGAGATGAATAAGCTGGTGGGGGAAATCCTTGAATTCAGCCGCCTTGAAACGTCTCGTTATGACTCCAAGTTAAGCTTGATGCATCTTGAGCATTACTGTTCGATGCTCATCGCGCAGATGCAAAACGACTTGAAGCCGAATCAAACCTTAGTGGGCGATTTAGAGACGCCGACATCAATGGTTCATGTTGATGAGAGGTTGCTTCTCAGAGTGATTGGTAATTTGGTCGGTAACGCAATTAAATACGCCGGTGAGAATGCTCATGTTGTCGTGACTACTTACGAATTGTTAACCGACAAACGTTACAGTGTCATATCTGTAGAAGATGACGGTGATGGCATTCCTGATAATAAGATTGCAGGTATATTCGACCCGTTTACTCGCATAGAGTCAGCGCGCGATAAACAGTCTGGTGGTTACGGGTTAGGCCTCGCGATTGTTAAAGAAGCGATGGGTGTGATGAATGGGCATGTGACCGCTGAGAACAGAGAAGGTGGGGGACTGAGAGTAAACTTGATGTTCCCAATCAGTGATTAACTTTCCCTAATGCGAAGTACGTAAAATAGCTAATTATCTCAACTCAGTTGTACTGACTTAAGCGATACCCAATAAAAAACGCCACTGCAGATGCAGTGGCGTTTTTGTTTATACGCTTTTCATTATCAGCTAAGGCATAGCCATTAATTACGCCTTAGCTTGGAGATAAGAGCGACAGAGAAGCTAGATTATGCCTGTTGGCGTGCTAGCTTAACTTCTTCTTCTTTCTCACCAGCTGCTGGGTCATTGAAGCGAGACTCATCAAGAGAACCTTCAGACTTAGCAACGATGATAGTTACGGCACTATCACCTGTGATGTTTACTGCGGTACGAATCATATCAAGAAGGCGGTCAACACCCATGATTAGAGCAATACCTTCAAGCGGTAGACCAACTTGGTTCAATACCATCGCTAGCATAACAAGACCAACACCAGGAACACCTGCAGTACCAACAGACGCCAATGTCGCTGTTAGGATAACCATTAGGTAATCACCCATAGTCAGGTCGATGTTGTAAGCTTGTGCGATAAACGCAGTCGCAACACCTTGCATTATAGCTGTGCCATCCATGTTCACTGTTGCACCTAGTGGTACTGTGAATGAAGCGACTTTGTTGTCTACGCCCATGCGGTTTTTAGCCGTTTCCATTGTCACTGGAATCGTTGCGTTCGAAGAGGCAGTTGAAAACGCAAACATGATTGCATCTTCCATTTTGCGTAAGAACGTAATCGGGCTTAGGCCTGTGAATCCTTTAAGCATCGCACTGTAGGTAACCAAACCGTGTAGAAGTAGGGTACCTGCAAGCACTAAGAAGTATTCTGCTAGGTTCCAAATTGCGCCTAAACCAAGGCCAGAGAACAGCTTCGCCATCAAGAAGAACACACCGTAAGGTGCAAGGTTCATCAGAAGAGCGACAAGCTTCATGATCACTTCGTTCAAGTCAGAGAAAACCGCGGCGATACGCTCACCAGGTTTACCCGCTGCACTGATTGCAATACCAAACAACACAGCAAATACGATAACTTGCAGCGTTTTACCCTCAGCCATCGCCTGAATAGGGTTGGTTGGGAACATGTCGATGATTACTTGGCCCAAAGAAGGGGCATCAGCTGATTTGAAAGAGCTCGCAGCAGTAAGATCCGCACCAGCTCCAGGTTGGAACAGGTTACCGATAGTAAGTGCTAGAGTGATAGCAACGGCTGTAGTACCGATATAAAGTGCAAGCGTTTTGCCCCCCATACGGCCAAGAGTTGATAAATCTTTAAGAGAGCTTGTACCGCACACTAGTGAAACGAAGACTAGAGGCACAACAAGCATTTTTAAACTGGCGACAAAAATCTGTCCGCCTACTTCGAAGAGTCCGTTAACGATGTAGTTGTTAACAAATCCGCTGTCTGCAAAAAGGGATTGAATGGCAAATCCCGTTAATATGCCCACGACCATACCGAGGATAACTCGACCAGTTAGAGACATAGGTTTCTTGGTATTCATTTAGAACACTCCTTATTATTTATAACTTTGATACCTTTTCAAAGTGAGCAGGAGATTAGCAGTCGGTTGTTCAAATCGAAAAACAAAAAATGAGTTTGAAATTATAGATGTGATCACAATCACTGATAATTGTGTAAATTAAACAAATAAAAACAAAGTAATTCACTATCTATTTACATTTATCGAGGGTTTTATACATAAATCCGTCGTTTCAAAGGTAGTAAATAAGACAAGATAATTTTCTTATCGATCGTCATATCTTAAATAGACCAAGCAAATAATGGTGTTTCAGAAGATTCGAAGATAACTGCGAGGTTTTTATTCAAACGAGCTGTAAATATCTGTATCGAATTGGATTTGTATAACCTGTTAAAACCGCTAGGTAAGCGCCTTTACAAAGCTTTACGAATGCAAAGAATGTAAATTTAATGCAAATGGTAATAGTTATCACTTATATTCACTCCCGAAATGATTAGTGGTACCGGAAACGGTTCAACGAGTACATCGAATAAATAAAAAGTGCTCGAATAAAAGAATAAAGCGGAGTAAAGGACATGTTTTCAAAGAGCCCATTGGCTTTAGTGATCGGCGCAGTATTAGCTTCACCAGCAGTATTGGCAGAAACAGTAAAAACAGACGAGCACATGGTTGTTGAAGGTCGCGACTACGGTTACAAAGCCGACACGAACACAACAGCAATGCGCATGGAGGCCACTCAATTAGAGACTCCGGGACAAATTTCGATCATTGATGAACAGCTTATCGATGAGCAACGTGCTAGTACTCTGGGCGAAGTTTTACAAAACGATGCAAGTGTTAGTGCTGGTGGTACAAGCCGTAACCGAGAGCGTTTCTCTTTACGTGGATTCGATCTAGAAAGTTCTTCGGGTTTTCTTCGTGATGGCAAACAACATTGGTCTCACTACCGTCAACCTATTGAATTACTTGAGCGAGTTGAAGTAGTAAAAGGTCCTTCAGGTCTACTTTATGGTCAGTCAGCTCCGGGTGGTTTGATTAACATGGTAGCTAAGAAACCAACCTATGAAACTCAAGTAAGTGTAAGTCAAGATATTGGTTCAAATGATCACTCTCGTACAGTAGTGGACGTAAGTGGTAGTCTCAACGAAGCTCAGACATTACGAGCTCGTACTGTTATAGCTAAAGAAAGTTATAGCTCATGGCGCGAATATGGTGATGGTTCAAAGCCACAAACTGAAAGGTTAGTTGGTGGTCTTTTCGTTGATTATGATGTTACAGAAGACGTACTTGTGTCTCTTAACTACGACCGTACGAATGATGATGGAAGTGTTGATTCAGGTGCACTATTTGTTGATGGTAAACAAGTAGGTAGCGATAAGCATATTTGGGACGCTCAATGGTCTGAGATTGAAAATGATGTAGAGAATATTGGTATCGATGTCAATGCTAACCTTACTGATTCAATTCGACTGAGTACTGGATTTAATTATCAAGATTTTGAGCGTACTGATGTAGAAAGCTTTCCGGGCTTCGACAATTTAAACCCTGATGGAACTGGTACGGTTTCTCATGGTGGTAGCCATCGTCAAGATAATTGGCGTTTTCGCACTGCTTATTTAGACGTAGTTAGTGACTTTGAGTTGGTAGGTATGGAACACCAGTTCTTGGTTGGCTCAAACTGGTTAGGCTATAGCTACAAGCGCGACCAATTGGGTTATAACTCAGTAGATGTTGCTCCTGGTGAAAGTGTAGGAACACCAACGTTGAGTGGTAGTGACCGCCATACATTTAGCTCATACGATTCTTGGGGTTTCTATGCTCAAGACCTAATTTCAATAAATGAACAATGGCAAGTTTTAGCGGGCGTACGTTTTGACCGTAAAGTTGCAAATGGTGTTGCAGAAGAACATGTTTCTCCGAAGTTAGGTGCTATTTATCATCCAACTGAAAACGGTAGTGTTTATTTAACTTACTCTGAAAGTTTCGAGCCTCAAGGCATGGTTTCGAGTGGTCGTCGTACTTATACGAATGATGGCGAACTTCTTGACGCTAAAGTGGGTAAGTCATACGAAGCCGGCACGAAATGGGAGCTTATGGATAACAGCCTGTTCGTTTCCGGTGCGATTTTTGATATTACCCAAGATAGCATCGCACTTGATGTTAAAGAATCGAACGGTGATTACACTAAAACACAATCTGGTGAACAACATCACCGTGGTGCAGAAATTTCAGCTCAAGGCTTTATTACAGAACAGCTATCACTTAGTGGCTCTACTATGTACCTAGATGCTGAAATTGTTAATCATGAAACGTATGCTGGTAACCGTCCAGCAGATGTTCCTGAGTTCTCAGCGAGCCTTTGGTCTAAATACTCTGTAACTAATGCTACTGATGTAAACGTTGGCGTTATCTATGAAGGGTCACGTTATGGCGACGATGCTAATACATTCAAAAAAGACGGTTACACCCGTGTTGATATGGGTGTTGCATACACGCTTAAATATGATGCTGACTTAGATATGATCGTTAGGTTTAATGTTGAGAATCTATTTGATACGGATTACTTAGCTGGTGGTGGCTCAACTGATGTAATCAATGGTCAGGTATATGCTGACGGTGTAGTCATTGGCGAAGGTCGTAACTACATGGCAACTTTACAGGTAAAATACTAATTTGTTAGTAGGGTACTATTGCTAGCATAAATATAAGGGGAAAGTTTCGGCTTTCCCCTTTCGTGATTCTGCTATTTAGTAAAATATCCCTAGTAATGTGAGTGACTTTTAATGATAATGAGACTGCTTATCAATAAAATTCATTTGACCTTCTTCTTATAGTAAATGACTACAATTATGAATCTTTTAAAAACTAGCCTAGCACTTGCGATCAGTTTGGTTGCAACGTCTTCGATGGCAAACAGCTTGGATCAAGCTCAATCAATTCAAAACAAGACCAATAACGCGTCGGCTTCGAGCCAAAAGGTTATTGATAAAAGCTCACAAGCGACTTTAATGCTGCAAGCTGAGATTGAGCGTCTGCAAGAAGAAGTGAAAAACCTAGAAATCTATCATGACCATCTTGCCGCATTAGTAGAAAGCCAAGACAAAGAGTCTGAAAGCTACCTAGCGCAAATCGACGAAATTAAACTGACACGTCAAGGCGTTGTGCCTTTGATGTACAAGATGATCGACGGCCTTCAAGAAACCATTGAAAACGATCTTCCGTTCAAAAGACAGAGTCGCCTGAATCGCGTAGAAAAGTTAAGAGCGATGATGACGCGCGCTGATGTCAGTGACGCTGAAAAATATCGCCGAATTCTAGAGGCATATCAAATTGAAGTGGATTACGGTATCAAACTCAGTTCTTACGCTAGCCGTGTTGAGATAAGTAAAGACAAAGTACTTGAAGTTGATGTTTTACACCTTGGACGTATTTCACTGGTCGCACGTAACTTAAACGGCACTCAATATTGGTCTTGGGACCAAAATAGTTCGCAATGGCAAGAACTTGATTCTTCGATGAAATCTGAGCTTGATAAAGCCTTCGATATTGCTAACAAACAAGCGTCACCTAGTTTGATTACTTTACCTGTTTCTTTAACTGTTGCGGAGGTTAAGTAATGAACTTAAAGCCATTAGCAGCATTGCTTTGTATTACTTCAATTTCATTTTCTGCTTTCTCAGCTTCTGATACGACTGCTCAGCTAGTTAACAAGGCTAAATCAGAGAATCGTACTCAAGCTTCCCACAATGTTGTCCGTGAAGCGGATTTCAAAAAGACAGAACAAGAGCTGAAAGCGATCAAAGCACAGCTTGATGCGAAACGTACATCGGTTCAAAACGCGACAGATGTTCTTACTCAAACCTTTAGTGATAATGAAAATAAGCTGGCGCGTTTAGAAGAAAAACTGCGCTTAGAGACAGGCAGCTTAGGTGAGTTGTTTGGCGTTGTTAGACAAAATGCGAAAGATCTCGATCATGAAATATCTGACACCGTCACTAATGTCGATCGAGCTACTTACACTGAAACTGTTTATGACATCGTTGACGCTAAATCGTTGCCATCGATGCCTCAATTAACAGGCCTTTGGCTAAGCATGATGGAGCAAATCCAAGCAAGCTCAGAGATAAGCAAATCGACAGTTTCTCTTGTTAATGATGAGGGAGTAACTGAAAGTGCGGAGGTTTATCGCCTAGGCTCTATTGGTTTGGTTGCAGAGCCAGGTTACGTATGGTGGGATTCCAAGCACCAAGATGCGATTGTTTATTTGAAACAGCCATCTAATGGTCCAACACTGGCATCGCTTTCTTCAATTGCGAATGGCGAAGTATCTAATGTGGTTGTCGATCCCTCTCGTGGATTCATGCTGGAACAATTAGCTTTAGAACCAAGCTTAGCTGACCGCCTTCAAGCGGGTGGTGTGGTTGGTAAA
The DNA here is from genome assembly GCF_900382755.1 of Vibrio sp. Evd11. Taxonomy (NCBI): domain Bacteria; kingdom Pseudomonadati; phylum Pseudomonadota; class Gammaproteobacteria; order Vibrionales; family Vibrionaceae; genus Vibrio; species Vibrio sp. Evd11. Next base: position 17,308 of record NZ_OSDX01000044.1, on the reverse strand, counting down.
GTGATTCTTGGATTATTGGCTATTGGCCTAATCATCGCGTTGGTTCGTGGTATTTCTCTTGCTATCGCTCGTCAGAAGATTCGCGCACAACTTAAGAATCCTGAACAACCGGGTAATAACCCGCTTGGTCGTGTTCTTGCAGTTTACAACAAAGAGCAAAACCAAACGGTTGAAGCACTGGAGCTCCGTCTTTTAGAAGCCGTCGTTGATGAACAGACTCATTTAGAGAAAGGTTTATCGATGCTAAAACTTCTAGCAGCACTCGCACCAATGCTTGGCTTGTTGGGCACCGTAACCGGCATGATCGAAACATTCCAAGTGATCACACAATTTGGTAATGGTGACCCTAAAGTGATGGCTGGTGGTATTTCGATGGCGCTTGTAACAACGGTACTTGGCCTAGTTGCTGCAATGCCATTGTTATTGGCACATAACATTCTTAGTACTCAGTCAGAGAACATTCGCAATATTCTTGAGAAGCAGGGTATTGGCCTTGTTGCTGAGCAGGCAGAAAAGACAGTTGAATCAAAAGTTGTTGTTTCACCAGTTGGGACTGCTGCGTAATGGATATTTTGTCGGGTTCTCTATTACCAGCGAGTTGGTTAACGAGTGACTGGCTGCTGTCTTTATCAAGCTTTATGGAGCAGGGTGGTTTCGTCCTGTGGTGGCTAGCGGCTGTTGTCCTAGTGTATTGGGTGCTTGTGGTAGAACGCGTGCTTTATCTTGCGTTCTATTTTCCAAAGCAACGCCAAGCTTGGATTGCAAAGTGGCATGAAAGAGAAGATCACTCTTCTTGGCATGCTAAAGCCATTCGTGAAGGTTGGTTAGGTCAAGCGAGTATCTTACTTAACCAAAACTTGAATTTTATTAAGCTGTTAGTCGCTATTTGTCCGATGTTGGGCTTGTTAGGCACCGTAACCGGTATGATCTCTGTTTTTGATGTCATGGCGACTCAAGGAAGCAGCGATCCTAAATTGATGGCTTCAGGTATCTCGTTGGCGACGCTGCCAACCATGGCGGGTATGGTTGCTGCACTAGCGGGCATGTTTGTTCATGCTCGCTTAGCGAAAGTGTGTAACCGCTTAGAATTGAAATTAGAAAAATCTTTAAGGAGTCAACGATGAGACTCGGTCGACGTCATTCTAAAAACGAAGAGGCTCAAATAGACCTTACTTCGATGCTTGATATTGTCTTTATCATGCTTATTTTCTTTATTGTGACCAGTTCATTTGTTCGTGAATCAGGGGTTGAAGTCAATCGCCCACAAGCTTCTAACGTAGTAAGCCAAAAGGATGCGGGCATCTTTGTTGCGATTACGTCTGCGAATGACATTTTCATTGATAAACGTGTCGTTGATGTTGAACGTGTTCAAGCGACGTTAGAACATTTATTGCTAGAACAACCTGATGCTTCTTTGGTTATTCAAGCGGATGAGCACGCTTACAACGGTACGGTTGTTAAAGTGATGGACGCCGCTAAAGGTGCGGGTGTTAAAAACATTGCGCTTGCTGCTGAAAAGCGATGATCTTGGAGGATCTTCATAAATGATTCGCCTATTTCTTGCTTTACCGCTAGCGGGAGCATTGGGTCTAGCGCTGTTTTCTTTCATGGCTTGGATGGTAGATAATGGCCACCAACGTTCACCAGACAACAGTGAGACGTTAAGTTTCAACATGGTGATGGTTGAAGCTGAACAAGAAGTCCAGAGAAGACAACGTGCAGTTCCTGAACAGCCAGAAATGCCAGAGCCACCGCCAGAAGCGCAAACGTCTCAGTCACAAGCTGAGGTCACGCCTCTGAATTCGATGTCTTCACTGCATTCATTGGATTTGAATACATCGGTTGATGGCCTCGCGATTAACGCGCCGACATTTTCGGACTTTGGGTCAAACCAACAGGCAATGCCTTTGTATCGAGTAGAACCTCGTTACCCAGCAAAAGCGCTTAAGCGTGGTGCTGAAGGGCATGTCATTATGTCTTTTACCATCGATGAAACGGGACGCCCGATTGACATTCAAGTCACTGACGCGAACCCACGTCGTATGTTTGAACGTGAAGCGATGAGAGCACTTAAAAAATGGAAATATCAACCGAAAGTCGTGGATGGAAAAGCGATAGCTCAGGTTGGTCAAACCGTGAAACTAGAGTTTAAGTTGGCAAAATGATGAAACAGATATGGATATTAGTGGGCTTGTTGTTAATGCCCCTTACAACACAAGCAAAAGAGCTAACTCAATATACTGCTATTCGTGTTCAAAAGGCGCATAAGCTTGCTCAAGATGAACAGGTTAAACAGGCGATTGATGTGCTTGCGGGCTTGGAGCTTTCTAAAGGCTACGATAAAGCGTACGTAGCGCGCATGCTTGGTGTGTTTTACTGGCAAGATGGTAAAACCGACACGGCAATTAAGCAGCTTACTTATGCGGTCGACAGTAATTTACTGGTGGATGAACAGGCTTGGGTAACGAAACGCATGCTTGCTGATCTATTACTAAACGATCAGCAGTTTAAAAAAGCGCTTCCGCACTATTACGAGTTAGTAAAAACTGCGCCAGAAAAGGAAAAGAAAGATACACTTTGGATGCGAATTGCACAAGCTGAATATCAAATTGAAAACTGGTCAAAAGTACTGGTGGCCATTGGTAATCGCGATAAGTTCAATTCAAAACAAGAGCTATCACCTTTATCGCTAAAATTGGGTGCTCAGCTACAGTTAAAGCAGTGGAAACCGTCTATTCCGACACTGGAAAGCCTCATTGAACTTCAACCAGAGAAAGATAACTGGTGGCGTCAACTTGTTGGTATTCAGCTAAGATTAGAACGTAATCGTGATGCATTGAACACGTTAGCACTGGCTGATCTACAAGGTGTTGAGCTGAAAAACTCAGATCGCCGCTTGTTAGCACAGCTTTACGCGAAACGCGGTATTCCAGAACGTGCAGCTCAAGAAATTAGCAAGCTAGATGATGCGAACAGCGACGTTCAACTTCTAGCGGAGCAAGCAACCTACTGGCAGCTAGCGAAAGAGTGGGACAATGCGATTGAAGTGTGGACGTTAGCGTCTAAAAAAGACACTCAATATCATTGGAATGTGGCTCAACTATTGGTTCAGCAAGGTTACTACGACCGAGCGCTTGTTGTTTTAGACAAAGTGAAAGACAAAAACAAACAGGCTGACGTTGCGTTAGCAAAAGTGCGTTCATGGTATAAGTTAAAGAACTTAGACAACGCCCTTGCTCAAGCTAAGCGTGCGAACAACATTGAACCCTCTTCTGAAGCAAAAGGTTGGATTAAGTATCTGACTCAGCTAAGAACTGTGAGTGATAACGGAAACGTCTAACTGCTAATAGCAAACAGAAGACAAGAAGTAGTACACAAGAAATAAGAAAAGCAAAAGGGTGTCATTTGATCGTTCAAATGACACCCTTTTTCAATTTGTCTCATAATTTAGTCGGCTAGAGTCCATCTAGTTTTGTTGTAGGATTAATCGATTACGGATCGCACATCACCCCAATAGACGTTGCACTTTTAATTATTCCATTGCTGTCAGCGATCCAGTTAATAGTGCAATCACGAGAAGGGTTTTTAAAAGCGTGCAGAGTACTACCATCCTCTAATGTTTTTTGAGTCTCTTTCCATGCAAACGTTCGTGATTCCCAAAAGCTGATAGGCCGTGATCGCTCGGTTAGGTAGCGCTCTTGTACTTCGGCTATGTCTGAACCTATGTACTTCTGGATATGTTCTTCCGTGCTGGCCACTTGGCTACTGCACGCTGTTGCTAGCGCAGCAACAGCCAAAACAACAATAATACGCATGTCAAAATCCCTTTAAGCTTATTTAGCTCTCTTTCGTCGGTTGCAGATCCTACTGGTTGGCAACGTACATCCACCGACGAATCCATTGTTTGTTGATCTTTAAAGTGATCCAATCGCTGAATAGTCCCAATTCTCAATCGTTAAAGCCACTATTGCTACCTTAAACTAATCTCAATCAAGCATGTTTAGATTGAGATTTTTTGAGGCTTGAGCTTGTTATCAGTTAGCTCAAATACAACTTATCAATTGCCTCTAATACAAGTTAGCAAGAATATGCAAACAGTTCGATTACTTCCCATGTAATGTTATGTAAATTTCCTTACGCTGCTCGGCAAACGTAAACAATGTAAATTGAATGCCAATACGAATGATTATCAACTAAATTGTCGCCATAAAATTTATAGGTATTGGTTTGTATGTCGTTAAAAAGTAGGGCGGTTCAATCATGGGCTCGTCGACTTCATGTTTATATTTCAATGGCGCTTCTGTTCGTTGTTCTTTTCTTCTCAGTGACAGGTATCACCCTTAATCGACCTGAGTTATTTGAATCAACACAACCCAATATCCAACGGTCTACGTTAACGCTTCCTACAAGTTTATTTTCAATCCAAGACGGTCGATTAAAAGCCGATGAAACGGCCTTTGAAACCTTTTTGTTTGAAGAAGCCAACCTATCTGGCGTTCCTTCAGGTTTAGACATCTACGCAGAGATTGAAGGCGGTGAGTTACTCATCGGTGAAGTGTCTATGGACTTCAAAGGACCAGGCTACAACGCTTCTGTGTTCGTTGACGTGATGTCTGAAATGGTGGAAGTCGAAACCACCAATTACGGCGTTATCGCACTGTTGAACGACCTACATAAAGGGCGTAATAGCGGTGAAGTTTGGAAATGGTTTATCGATATCACTGCGCTGCTGATGATCTTCTTTGTGCTTACTGGCGTGTGCTTACTGTTACCTAAGAAAAAAACGCTCAATACCTCCATTAAATGGACGGTGTTTGGGTCTGCAATCTCACTTGCTATCTATTTTGTCGCCGTACCTTAACCCTCTATTCGGTTGATGAGTCTGCTTGATGAATCAACTTGAAGATCGAATTAAAGGTTAAACGGATTTAAAAGGTTGTTAAACATGAAAAAAATGAACTGGAGCAAGGCGCTTCTTGCTTTATCTCTTTTGCCAAGCCTAGGTATGGCACAAGCGATCCCTGATACGGCAAAACTTGATGTGAACTTTAAGCTTCCAAAGATTGATACCTCTATGTACGCGCGTCCTTATGTGGCGGTGTGGGTAGAGAACAGCGAACGAAAGTCAGTGAAAACCATTGAGCTTTGGGTCGGTAAAGATGAATGGCTTAAAGATTTACGTAGTTGGTGGAGAAAAGTGGGGCGTTACGACCGTGAACTCGTTGACGCTGTGACATCCGCAACGCGTCCTGCTGGCCAGTACCGTTTCGTCTGGGATGGTAAGAGCGATGAAGGTCAAACTTTAGAACAGGGCGAGTATACGGTTCATATCGAAGTGGTTCGCGAACACGGTGGCCGTAATTACCTTCGTCAAAAAGTATCACTAACGGATACAAATGCTTCCTATGAGCTAAAGGCAACGGAAGAGACGGGTGAAATCACTCTGAACTACATCGCTAAATAGTAAGTGCGAATAGTAACTAGTAAGTACGAATTAAAACCAAGCTGAACAGAATAGACAGTCGTCATCGTAGGCTCAGATGGAGCGACACGGCTAACAATTATAAATAATGGAATTGAACATGATGAAACAGACAAAAATTAAGGCACTTGCACTAGCGGGTGTTATGGCATTCGGCCTAGCAGCAACGACTACAGCGCAAGCTCACCCGCGTTGGATCCTGCCGTCTCACTTTACAGTGTCTAAAGAAGGTGGTGACTGGTTAACGTTCGACGTGACTGCTTCTCATGGTACGTTCGTTTTTGATAAGCCAGCAGGCAGTGAAAACGCTCATGTCATCATGCCTGATGGTCGCAGCGAGCGTCCTAACTTTGTTATTCGTGGTAAACGTCGTTCAATCTTTGATTTCTACTTCGAAGAAGAAGGTACGCACAAAGTTGCGATTAACAATGAGCCTTCTTACTACACGCAATACAAAGCGGGTCGTCGTGACACAGTGAAATGGATCAAAGCAAACAAAGCGGAACGCGATTCAGTTCTTCCTGAAAAGTCGCGTGACGTGGTAACACAAATCAGTTTCACCCGTGCAGAAAGCTACATCACAGTGGGTAAGCCATCGGATTCAGTATTTAAGATTGAAGGCAAGTTACTTGAAATGAAGCCAGTCACGCACCCTTCAGACATCATTGAAGGCGAACCGGTGACTTTCCAATTCTTCTACAACGGTGAAATCCAGAAAGACGTGAAAGCGGAGATCACTCGTGAAGGCACGCTTTACCGTAACCACCAAGAGCAAATTGATGTTGTGAGTGACGAGAACGGTGAAATTACGTTTACTCCAGACGTAGCGGGTCGTTACGTAATGAAAGCGAACTACAAAGGTGAGTTGATTGACAACCCACTGGCAGACAAAGCAAGCGCGAACGTTCACCTAACGTTCGAAGCACTGCTTCAGTAATCTGTGATATCGGGGCTCGATTCCTGATTAAGCAACTAAAAACTTAAGGGCTCATTTGAGCCCTTTATCGCTCAGTTAACTTCTGAGAATTTGCACTGTGGCTAGGGTACGAACCATGACAATAAAAATAAAACTAAAATCGATAATCACTCCATGCTTGGCTTTGGGACTTGGTTTCGCTGCATTACCTGCGCAAGCACACTTTCCACTGATGAGTTGCTGGTTTGAAGGCAAAACTGTGGCTTGTGAAGCGGGTTATTCCGATGGCAGCAAAGCGATTGATTACGCGGTTGAGATGTACGATTACGAAGACAACTTGATTGCAAAAGAGATGACAGATAAACGCTCTATCGTTGAATTCCCAAACCCTGACACTGAGTTCTACCTTGTATTCGATTCAGGCCATGAGTTTCCTGTTGAAGTCGATGTTGTTGAGATCAGCGAAAAATGATGATTCAAGGCGTACGTGCTGATACGGGGGGCAGAGAAGGTAAATGGGTAGGGCTAATCATTGTATTCATCCTGAGCTTTGCTACGGTCGCGATCCCATTTCATCAAGCAGAATCCCATGTGAAAGCGGTACTTGAACATCAAACTCTGGTGACCGATGTTGAACAAGAAAACTTGGCAATGTTGTCAGATCTGCGTTTAGCGCATGAAGAGATTCGCGACCTGCGTATGGACTTAGATGGCGAATGGCCAAGTGTTGTGTCACTTAAAGATGAGTGGGTCGCGCCTTTTGTTGAAGACCAGAGTTGGAAGCGCAAAGGTTCTCATACTTGGTTATTGGACGAGCGTGGTTACTACTTTTCTACGCCAAGTGAACACGCTACATCAAGTGAATATGCTGCACAAAGCGAACATGGCTTTGCAGACTCGTTTATTTTAAACGCGAACAGCGTCTCTCCTGAAATCTGGATCTACTTCGGTGGAGTAGCAGAACAGCCTACTCGATTTGATGAAAATACACTGGAATCAGCAGGTTGGAAATTGGTGGTGAATGAGTCAGAAGTTGCTGATCAGCATGATGCTTCTTCACATTAATCCCGGACTCGAGAAAAACAAAATGATCACTAATAATAAGAGATTTACTATGCGAATTATGACTCTATTGATGTCGTTATTGGCGGTGTTAATGACACCCAATGCATTGGCAAAAGAATACAAGATAGATAGCAACAAGCTAACGATTGGCATAACCCTCCAGCCTTATTACAGCTACGTAAAAGCCGTGGTGGGTCACAAAGTTAACATTCTTCCATTGGTTGATGCTGGCTTTAATCCGCATAACTACTTGCCACAACCCAATGATTTGAAGCGATTGAGCCAGATGGATGCAATCGTGGTAAACGGTATTGGTCACGATGACTTCGCGCTTAAAGTGATTTCAGCCGCGCAACGTGATGACTTAGTGGTTATCGAAGCAAACAAAGAAGTGCCTTTGCTTCCTGCATTAGGCCAGTCTGTTGGTCAAGGTGCCGTTAATCCGCATACCTTTGTTGGGCTTTCGACAACGATTCAAAAGGTTTACACCATCGCGAGCGAAGTCTCTAAGCTTGACCCAGACAACGCTGCGTTTTATCGCAAGAACGCGCGTAAATACGCCAAGCAATTTCGCTTTATGAAGCGTGATGCAATGTTGTCACTGGGCGAACTCGATACATCAGGTATGAAAGTCGCGACTACACATAACGCTTATGGCTACATCCTTCAAGAGTTTGGTGTAGATGTGGCGGCGGTAATTGAGCCTGCACACGGTGTTGAACCAAGTGCTAGCCAACTGCAAGAGACGATCGAAAAGATCCGCGCATCGGGTATTGATGTTCTGTTCTATGAGCTCAACATGCCAAACCGTTTTGTTGACACCATTGAAGCGGAAACGGGCGTTCAGCTTTACCGTTTCTCTCACATGACGCACGGCGAATATGAAGACGACAAAGTAGAAGTTGAAATGAAGAAGAACCTAGAAACGTTAATCGAAGCAATGAAATTTGCAGCGGCTAACCAAGCTAAAAGCGGGAACGCATAATGCTAGGTCCATCAATTTCAATCAATCAACTTGGTCTGCAATACGATAACAACGTCATTCTTGATGATATTTCACTAGAACTTAAAGCGGGTGAGTGCCATGTGATCATGGGGCCAAACGGCGGAGGCAAAACCTCTTTGTTGCGCTCGGTTCTTGGTTTGACGCCTTTCTCTGGGCAAATCAATATTCATTGGCCAGAAAAGCCAAGTATTGGTTACGTTCCTCAAAAAGCGACCTTCGAATCGAGCTTACCCCTGACGGTCATGGATTTCGTATTGCTTAACCAAACTCGAATCCCGTTATTTTGGCGTCGTAAGTCTAAGCAATTGGATCTTGCATTGGCGCAATTGGATCGTGTGGGTATGGCGACTCGTAGCGACCGCCGTATGGGCCAGTTATCGGGCGGTGAACAACAACGAGTGTTGTTTGCTCAAGCCTTATTGGATAACCCAAGCCTATTGGTGTTGGATGAACCTACGACTGGAATGGATGAGCAGGGCGTTCGTTATCTTGAATCTCTAATTCGTGAATGTGTTGATGAAGGCCGCACGATTCTTGCCGTTCACCATGATGTAACCGCAGTACGTCGCCTTGAAGCGAATGTACATGTTGTGAATCGATTCTTGGTTGATAGTGGTCCACATGAGCAAGTGCTGCACCCAAGTAAGATCGAGAGTCTATTCCAGCACTACAGCAGTGGTGCAGCCATCGTTAAATCGAAGGAGGTTGCGTAATGGAATGGTTACGACAACTTGCCGTAAGTGGCATTGAAGCGGGTTGGTTATCAGACAGCTTCATGTATGCGTTCATGGTGAATGCATTGGTTGCTGCGTTGTTACTGGGCCCGTTACTAGGTGGCCTTGGTACTTTGGTGATTGCAAAGCGTCTGGCTTTCTTCTCTGAAGCGGTAGGTCACGCGGCGTTAACCGGTATCGCTATCGGTGTTCTGCTTGGTGAGCCACCAGAAAACCCAATTATTGGTTTGTTTAGCTTCTGTATGATCTTCGCTTTGCTTCTTCACTTTGTAAGAAACAGAACCAATGTGCCATACGACACCTTAGTCGGTGTGTTTCTAGCGCTAGCATTGGCAGTAGGTGCGGCATTGCTGATGTACGTGGCGCGTAAGATCAATATCCACATGCTTGAGAACGTGTTATTTGGATCGATTCTCACGGTAACAGACCAAGATTTAGCAATTCTCGCAGGCAGCTGCGCGATCATCATTTTGCTGTTGATACCGACGTTCAACCGTATTCTTCTGACCTGTATCAGCCCTGATATTGCCAAGGTTCGTGGTTATAACACCAGCTTCTACGACTACCTGTTTGTCATGATGATCACCTTAGTGACGATTGCAGCGGTGAAAATAGTGGGTGCGGTTCTGGTTGGTGCGTTATTACTGATCCCAGGTGCTACGGCTCGATTGCTAACTAAGCGCATGGGCAGCTTTGTTTTACTGTCCGCGTTACTGGCAACCATCGCGTGTTTGGTTGGGACTGTGTTGCCTATGGAGTTAAAACTTCCAGTGCCATCTGGCGCTTCAATCATCATCGTTTCTGCAACGTTTTTCCTAGCGGCAACGCTATACCGAATTGTAAGAAAGGCATAATCATGACTTCTTTAATGAATCGTATTTCAAGTTCACTAAAAGCAACGGCTCAAGTGAGTGCAGTCAGTATATTGTTAGGTGCCTCAATAGTGTCTTTCAACGTAAATGCAGAGGATATCCTCACCAGTACGCCCGTGACTTACGCACTAGCAACAGAATTGACCAAAGGCACCGACATTACGACCGAATACCTACCACCAAAACGTTACGGCATTGATCGCTTGCCTAACTGGTTTGGTACTAAGGGCGCAAGTAAGGTACTCAAGTCAGGTGAAAAGGCGACCGTTGCGTTAACGCTGTCATCTATTTGGCAAGCTGATCCTACATTTGTATATGCAAGGCAGGGAAACATCCGTTTGGTAGAGGTGGATGCGGCTCAAGCGATTACACCGCGCGCGCAAGGTGTCGCTGCGCTGACGTTATCGAGTAGTGAAGTGTCTAAATACGCGTGGTTAAACCCAACCAATCTAACGCGTATGGCGGCAATCGTGGCTGACGACTTTAAGGTATTGTGGCCAGCGCAAGCAGAAATGATTGATAGCAACCTACAACGCGTGATGTTGGATGTTCGTGAACTGATTAACAAGCAACAAGCGGTATTATTGGATAACGACGTAGATTCAGTATTGTTGCTTTCAGAAAGCTTGGAAGATTTCGCCTCTGGTAGTCAGCTGTTTGTTGAAGAACGTATGTTTAAAGCAGAACTGGAATGGACAGAGGAAGATAAAGCGAAGCTCAAAGCGATGTTTTCAGAAGACGATGCTCTATGGTTAGTCACAGCGAAAAAGCCGACGACTTTGATTAAGTCACTGGTGCCTAATGAGCGAATTCTTGTTGTTGACTCGGTAGACCGTTGGGGAAGAGCAGGGATAAATGCAAAAGCGCCGTTCGCACGCTGGGAAATTGAACCTTTCAAAGGTTAATTCAATAGCCAAGTCGCTAGATTAAAACGGTAGGATCAAAAAAGCAGCTCAAATAGAGGCTGCTTTTTTTGTTCTTGTCCAATGGCTCTGTTCGGAGAGGTGGACAAGAGTACTGCGAGTTTGCGATTTACTCTGCAGCTTTTGTCTCTTCAGTTTCGATACCAGCTTCTTCAGATTCAGTAGTTACTTCTACAGATCCTTCTGCTTGTTCTAGAGCGGCTTTCGCTTGCTCTTCAGCTTCCATTTTTGCGCGGTCAGCTTTAGAAATATAGCGAGGCTTGTTGCTACCATGCAGTTTAGAATTCGCCTGTTTCTGTCTTTTCTTTAGAATTTGATTGATTTTTTTCTTACGGTTCATTGCTGCATAGCCTTGTATTTAGTTTATGCGGTGGAGGATAATCATTTTAGATCTAGAACTCAATATTTACATGGTATTCAGCAAGGAAAATATCACTATGCAGGCAGTCGAGACCACTCGTTTACGATTAAGAATGATCACTCCTCAAGATGCGGCGTTTATCCAGCGATTATATAGCTCAGAAGATTTCTTGCGTTACATCGGAGACAAGGAGATCACTGATACTGACAAGGCTGTTGAATACATAGAAAACAACATTCTCAAAATGCATCAAGAGAAAGGTGTGTGCTTATTGGTGGTTGAAATTAAAGATTCCTCAACGCCAATTGGAGTATGCGGATTAATTAAAAGAGATACCTTAGAGTCTCATGATATTGGTTATGGTTTTGTCCCTGAAGTCTATGGGCAAGGTTTTGCATTAGAAGCGGCACAAGCGATAATTGAACAAGCTAAGCATAATGCTGATATCGATCATTTAGTTGCCATCACTACCTCTGATAACATTCGAAGTATCGCACTACTGACTAAGTTAGGTTTTGTGTTCGAACGAGTTGAAGAGGCGATTAATGAAAGCGTCAATCTCAACCTGTACGGTTTCTCATTAGGTAATTAATCATGTTCCAACATAACAACATTCTACAAGGCGAGCTCGAGACGGAGTACAAAACCGTTATTGCGATGGTGCACATTTACTGCAAAGATCACCATGGTGCGGTTCGTCAGAATAACGCGTTATGTGAAGAGTGTGAGCAACTGTTGCGTTATGCAGAGACACGACTTGATAGATGCCCTTATGGCGAAGCAAAGCCGACCTGTAACAAGTGTCCGATTCATTGCTATAAGCCTGACCCGAAAGAGCAGATGCGTTTAGTGATGCGCTATGCAGGACCAAGAATGCTACTTAAGCATCCGATTTTAGCGATCAGGCATTTGATTCATGAGAAACGGAAAGTGCCAGAGAAGCCACTGCCAAATGTGTCTAATCGACATATCCGAATGAACAAGAAGTAACTGGCGCTCTAAATCAATTACTAACGACACGAAAAAAGGTCTGATTTCTCAGACCCTTTTGTTTTAAATCCGCTCTCTAAACCTAGAACCTAGAACCTAGAACCTTGAACGTAAGAGATTACGCCGCTTGAGGCTCTTCGTAGGTAACCGTCAGGTTATTGATCCAGCGTCGGCTCAAGTATCGGTGTGAACAGATGGCCAGTTTCACTACTTCTTCTACCAACATCAGGCCATAGATGTATTTGAAATCCCATCCAGCGACAAATGCGCCGTAAACACACACTGGAATCCCAACCATCCACATCGCGATGAAATCCATGCGAAGGCAGAATGCATTGTCACCACCAGCACGAATAATGCCGTTGATGATCACCATGTTGAGCATGCGAATTACCACAGCAAAGCACATGATCATCATTGCTGGCGCGGCGAGTGGGTATAGCTTCTCGTTTGTTAAGTTCAGCCAATTCAATACGTGCTCTTTGCCTAGGAAGAGAAGAAGGCCGACAACGGCGCCAAATCCAATCACAGCTTTTATGAACGTCAGACCCATGCTCATTGCGTCATCAAATTCATCACGGCCGAGTGAGTGGCCAAGTAATACTGAACACGCTACAGAAATACCAAAGAATATTGAGTAACACAACGATTCGAATGGCGCGAGCATCGAGAAAACCGCAAGCTCTGTTGTGCCCATGTGACCGAAGATCATTTGGTATGCCATAGTACCCATTGCCCACAACACGGCGTTCATCGTTAGCGGCAATGCAATACGTCGGTAAGACAGCCATAGTGACGGACGATGTGGTGAGCTTGGAGTGGTTAACAGCCAGTGTTTACGCATACGCATGTAGCTATACATCAAGCCCACTTGAATCAATCGCGCTAAGGTTGTCGCTAATGCCGCACCCGCCACGCCCATTGCTGGAATACCAAAGGTACCTTTAATAAGAACAAAGTTAAGCGCAATGTTGAGTGCAATGGTAACACCGCCTAATAATAGTGGTGTTACGGTGTCACCCGATGAGCGCATGCTTGCTTCCACCACGACAACAATATGAGTCAGCAGCAGAACAGGGAAGCCGTACCAAAGGTAAGTGGCGCCAAGCTCAATCACGGTTTGATCGCTGGTTTGCAACATCATTAAAAACTGGGATCCAAGAGTGATGATTGCAGTGACAGGCAGCAGAACTTTTAAGCCAAATACCATTGCGATGGATGACACGGTACGCGCACTTTTTCGGTCATTCTTTCCCCAGTATTGAGCGACTAATGTACCGTTTGCTGAGGCCAACCCTGCCATAATCATAATAGCAACGAAGTGCCATTTTGATGCAATTCCCACAGCAGCCGCTGCTTCCATGCCAAAATCACTGACCATTAATACGTCAGCAAGGGCAAGAATAGCAACCAGCGCACTTTGCAAAGCAACAGGCAAACCAAGTTTAACGATACGAGGTAATATGCTCTCTGGCTTGTTATTCATAGATGAGTTAGGGTTGATATTAGTTGTCATAAGCTCTCCGATTTATGGCAGAACTATAGTGATTTGAGCGAAGTAACAACATGTTTAAAAAACAACAAAACCTGTGCAAACCTGTCATTGATACAATGAAGCCTAAATCTACGTGGCAAGATGATGTTTTTCTCGCGGAACATTGCAAAGAACGTTTTTTGACCGTTGAAGATATTCCAGAAATGAAAAGCTGCGGTGTTTACATGGGTGGCATGGCGAAGTTATATGACGCGTATTGGGTTGAACGTGAATCTGTGAATGTTCATACGTTGATTTTTACTCAAGAAGGGGGCGGAATCCTAACGACCGCAACCTCGGTACAAGCCATCACGCCATACACACTTGTGGTTCTGCCCGCGGAAACGCCATTTCGCTTTGAACTAGATCCTCAATACAACTATTGGAAAATGGCGTGGATGCTGACGCCCGATACCCCGCAATGGCAGCATATTGCGAGTTTAGGTCAGAGCATTGTGCCTTTCGGACAGTGCGAACAAATCTGGTCGCTGATGAACTTGGTTCACTTTGAAATTGGCGGCCGTGCAAGTTACAGAAAACTGCTCATGAGCGAGATCATTCGAACCTTAACGGGCTTTGAGCCCAAATCGACCAGCACCACGGCACGTGTTCAGGCGTTATACAACGAAATCGAGAGCAGTCTACATTTAGCGTGGACCGTAGCGGGGATGGCAGAACGTGTTTTCATCAGTGAAGAACAGTTAAACCGAGTCACTAAGTCGTTGTTTAACGTGTCTCCACGTAGCAAGTTGATACAACTGAGAATGGACAAAGCGACCAGTTTGTTGAAGCAGCAAGATTGGTCAGTGTCGATGATTGCCAACCGCTTAGGCTACAAAGATCCTTATAATTTCTCACATCGCTTTAAAAAGCATTTTGGTTTATCGCCAAGTCAATATCGAAAGAGTCATCGGGTTGCCGGTTAGCGTTGTTTATTTCCTCGATCAATTACGCAAGATCAATCTTTGCAGTAATAATACCGTATTGAGATATCTATCAATTTAGTATTTTTACTCTATTCGGTACTATTGGAAATATCCAAGAGGGTGACTGCATATGCAATGCGAGGAATTAATGCAACAAGCTATCAAAAGTGTGAATGATTTTGAATTCCCGTCAAAGGTTATTCTAGATAATAAAGAGTTTCAATCAGGTACAAAAATTGTTCGAAAGCAGGGTTGTGGTTCAATAATAGGAACGCTTTCTGAGCCTCATCGTAAAGTACTTTTCTATCTTTACCTCAATAGAGGCCAAGTTGTAAGTAAGCAAATTCTCAAGAGTGTAGGTTGGGCTGGTAAAGCGGTGACAACTGCATCTGTGTTGGTTGCTATTTACGAGATACGAAGGATTCTCGACTGCCGTTGTATACAAACCGTTTCCAACGAAGGGTATGTTATGGAGTGATAAATAATCTCCTATTGATATCCTATTAATATATTAATAATAAAAATTTAATCTCTTTACCGTACGAGTTCCATTGATTATCGTCAATTCTAAAACGTCCACTTATAAGCGACGTTATATAAATATGAATGAATCTGACATTGTCGCTGGCTATATAGTAAGGGAATGATATAAAAATGGACTCTTATCCTGCAATAGAAACGAACCACTCTGAAAACAACCTAGTACTTGAATTAAACGGTAAAATTGTTGAACTCAACACCAAACTCATCCGCAATGTTGAAAATGGTTACGTACTGGCTACTATGCCTTTGGCGTACCGAAAGATCATTTTATTTATGAATCGACATCGGGGCGAACTGTTCAGTGTTAGTCAATTAAAGAAGATTGGCTGGGAAAGTGAGAAAGTCACCAATTCTTCTGTGATCGTCGCCATATCGGAAATTCGATCTTTGTTTGGTGATGGGCTGATCATGACGATAACGGGTGAAGGTTACGTGTTCCAACCTTAAACACTGTTCGCTGGTTTTATATTTCTCCGCATTATTACAGTTAAAGAAAAGGGCGCTTCATTTAGACGATTAGTCACACGAAGAGCCCCACTATTCTCTATCTAATGAACTTGCTATATCACTCGCCAGCAATCTGTAGAGGAGAGCGCTTTAGGCTTGCGATTAACATGTAAATCGTTGTCGCTAACAGAGACGCAAACAGGTAAGTAAATAGTCCCGCTTGAGAGTCCATAAAGCTATCTGCTACTAATGGTCCTGCGACTGAACCGATGCTGTAACACAGCAGCATAACCTGAGTCACTGACACCAGATAGCTTGGGTCTAAGTTACGACAACCTAAGTTAATCGCAATTGGGTAAAGTGCGAATGTTGCCATGCCCAGTACGAATAGGCTCATGCCTAGTACGTAGAAATCATGGTTTATCGTTAGTACACCAATGCTTGCAACCCCTAGTAGGCTGAACAGAGCCATTAATAACACTTGTCCTATGTGGTGAGATAACCATGTCACCATCGGCTGAACAGCCATACCACCCATAATTACTAACGCCATCAAACCACCAATATCTTGGTGTGCGATGTTGCGCTGAGCGAGCTCTACAGGCATCAAGCCATAAATAGAACCAAGTGTTAGCCCCGATACAATACAACCAATTAGTGCGCTGTGGCTCAGTTTGCTGATTTGCTTAAGTGATAAAGACTTAGCATCGTGAATTTGTGGTGCTGTCGCTTGTCCGTACATCAACACAATGATCGCACCAAACAACAAGGTGAACATTGCAATGAAAGGCACGCCGCCTGTAATACCAAGGTATCCAATGCCAAGTTGACCAACAGCAGATCCGCCGTATAGCGAACACATGTAAACCCCTAAACGTTTCGCACGCTGAGATTCATCACCGCTCATTAGCCAAGATTCTACAATCACGAAGATACCTGCAACAGCCACACCAGCCACAAAGCGAGCTAATAGCCATACCGCTTGGTGTGGGATCAATGGCAATACAAGGATCGTTGCGATGAACACACTCAATGCGATGACGAACGCGTCTTTGTGACCAACGCGCGCGATCGCACGCTCAATCAATAATGTACCCGCTAAAAGACCTGCATAAAAGGCACTCGCTAACCAACTCGATAGATTACTGTCTAAGCCATACTCAGACAGCATTAATGGTAATGAACTCATTAAGTAGCCTGAAGCGATCGCGTAAAAAGACAATGCAATAACAGGAACAGTTATGCGAGTTGTTGGTTGGATGTTGTCCAATGCAGGAGCCTCTAAATAGTGAAAGAAACGATGAATTTTCCGAGACTATGGGGGAGAAACTGGATTGGGTAAAACGAATAAAAATGGTCGTGAAGATAAAATAAATTTATCGTGTTTGTTGGCTAAAATACCGTTGTGATATTTCATGTTTTCGCGATATTTTCTGCGGTTAAATAGCCGATATACCCGTGATCATTGAAGGTGCTTGATTTTAGCCAAAATGAGGA
This sequence comes from Vibrio sp. Evd11, assembly GCF_900382755.1. NCBI lineage: Bacteria > Pseudomonadati > Pseudomonadota > Gammaproteobacteria > Vibrionales > Vibrionaceae > Vibrio > Vibrio sp. Evd11. Next base: position 12 of record NZ_OSDX01000044.1, on the reverse strand, counting down.
TCATGCTAGGTG
>NZ_OSDX01000064.1:0-23074 GCF_900382755.1 Vibrio sp. Evd11 | reverse complement strand
CGGTAACGCTGCCGTCTGGGTTCGTGATCGCAAGAGTGATGGTATCGCCAGCTTCAACTCCAGTCGGAACGCTGACCGACACTTGTAACCCATCGCTGTTTTCATTCGCATTCACAAAACCGTCTGTGGCTTCCAAAATTGATAATGTTGGAGGGAAATTACCGGCAGTCAGATCTGGGGTTTCAGTTAATGGGGCATCTAAGTTTTCAAACTCATTAATAGACAAGGGAGATGTTTCGAAAAATGTAGAAACTGTAGGGATATCTAAACCAGCAAACTCTAATGTAAATGCTGTGGAAATTGATGAGCTAACTAGATTACCAGACTGTGGGGCCGTATTTTTCGCTAACGTTGCATCTCCCCCTTCTTCAATGGTTTTTATCAACTTAGCAATAGTATCCAGCTGGGCTTGAGATGAGACATCTTCGACAGTTTGCTGCACACCGCCACCGTTTAGTTGACCAAAAAACAAGTAGGGTTCTGAGTCACCTTTCAATAAAAATAAAGGGTTTGTCAATCCAGAGGCTTTCCCTTCTTTAACCGTTCCATCTTCTTGTATCGTAAATAATATATCCATATTTAACCCCTAGCTTCTAAGCAACTTTAAAAACAACATCTAAGTAAAGAGTAGACAAAAGATAGTTGAGCTTCAACAAAGTATTCAACAAGATGATAGCGTAGACACAAACAAAACCTGCACGGTACAGGATCTCTAAGTAAAAACAGCACGATATCGAGTATAATTCAATTAAGTCTAAGAAATTAAACTCACCGTTACTTGAAACTAAAACCAAGTCTGACGCGCTAAAAATTTCATTACAGCTAGCATAGACCCTGTAAATAATTCGGGTAACTGTCGGGGTTACATGTACTCAGTGAGTCGATCTTCGAACATAATCATAAAGCTGTTTAGAGGTAAGCGTTCACCGAGGTATCTTGACTTACCGTGCCTGAAGAAGCATGTGCAGTTTATAGATCAAAAACGTTCGGGTACGGTTTCTTCTCAACGACTGACGTGATGATTTCACTCAGAACTGACATTGCTGATAGGCCGCGCTTTTTGCAAGTTTCGATGAGTGTGTGGATACGACTACGGAATTTTTCGCCTGCATCTGAGGTCGTTCCGAAGCTAATTTTCCTTTGGATTACAAAGCCTCTAATACATCGCTCGGCTTCATTATTGGTTAAGGGAATTGACGTTTTCTTGAGGAAAACCCACAAGCTCTCTCTATGTTTGAGCAGTAACTTGCATCGCCCCCGATACCGCTTGACCATCACACCTGTCCCTTTGCTCAACCAATGATCGAACGATTTTTGTAGCCTGTGCATTCGCCGCAAGTATAGTGAATAATCCAATTCACCTTGCTCATAACGTTGTCGAGTATGGAAGAGAACATTCGTCAGAAGACATAGGTGCCTTTCTATATAAGCAGTATGCCCACCACCACTATAATCCGCCATTTGTTGAAGATTGCGCTTAACATGTGCCCAACATAACTGATGACGGTCTGCGGCTATCCAGTTATAGCTTGGGCACTGGTCGCTGACCACGATGCCTGCATAGTCTTCATCAATGACTTTTTTCGCTGATGAGGTCGAGCGCGAATATAGTATTTGTTCATAGACAAGATCATCACTGGCCACTAACCAACACCAACGAAGGCTTTGCTCATCATTTCGGTGATGAGAGGTTTCGTCGGCATGAATCAAAGGTGCCTTCTTTAACGCTTGTTTGATTGCTTGATGCAATGGAGTCAGCATTGAAGCGACTTTTGTTTGTGCTTCGCTAATCGCACCAACAGAAAACGTTGTGCCGAGTTGCTCTTTGAGCAGTGATTGGATTTTCCGAACACTAAGGTGATATTGTCCAGCAAGAACGCCAATGTAGCTGAGTAAATTGGGACCGATAATACTTTGTGATGCATTGTCGGGCTTTTGAGCTTTTACTGTTTCTTTACAGTGGCGGCATTGACCTGAAAATAAACGGTATTCAGTGATATCGACAGTGGGTTTTGGAATATCGAAGACCTGATGGCGGTAGTAAGGGCCACCTTGAATATCGATATCTGACTGGGCACAGCAAGGGCACACTTCAGGAAAACAATCGATAACTAAATCAGTTGTTTTCAGTCGTGAGAGTTTTCATTGATGCCCTGTGTGGCCTTCTTTAGCTCCTCTCGAATTGCGACCACCAGAGCTTTGATCTTTTTTCGCTCATGCTTGTCCTTAGGGTTGTCAGACGAAGGTGGTTTCGATGAATTTTTGGAGTTAGTTGCTTGTTTATCGGTAAGGTGGCGCAACTGTTCCCACAACTCTTCAATCAGTGCGTTTGCTTCATTAAGGTCAGAGGCTACGGGTGGTTCCTCTTGAAATTTAGGGGCTTTCTTTCTGCTCATAACAAACAGGATGAAGCACTGGAATGATCACTCAATAGTAAAAAGTGGATCAAGTGCTGAGTGTCACACTTTTTCTGTCAATAGGGGCTTGGTGAACACTTACGTTTAGAGCTTGTCGCCAGTTTCTAATCGGCACCGTCCACTTCTTGGAAGCATCTCGGATAGCCAGGTAGATCACTTTTCGAGCTGACTCATCCGTTGGGAACAGCTTGTGCTTCTTAATCGCTTTTCTAATAACGCTGTTGAGGGGTTCAATGGCGTTAGTCGTGTAAATGGCTCGGCGAATATCCTCTGGGTAGTTAAACAGGGTGTTGAGGTTGTCCCAATGCGCCGTCCAAGAGCGACTGATTTGAGGATACTTACTATCCCATCGGTCAGAGAACTGCTCTAGAACCTCATCTTCTGTGGCTGATTGGTAGATATTCTTCAGATCAGCCGTCACTGCTTTGTAGTCTTTCCAAGGGACGTACTTGACCGAGTTTCGCACCATGTGGACGATACAGAGCTGTATTTGCGTCTCTGGGAACGCAGTATTGATAGCGTCAGGAAAGCCTTTTAGTCCGTCAACACAAGCGATAAGGATGTCTTTTACCCCACGGTTTTGAAGCTCAGTCAGCACGTTAAGCCAGAACTTAGCGCCTTCCGTTTCAGAGAGCCACATTCCAAGCAGTTCTTTTTGGCCTTCCAGATTAACGCCTAACGCAAGATAGACCGCTTTGTTGATGACTTGCTTGTCTTGACGCACCTTAACCACGATGCAATCGAGATAGACGATAGGGTAAATTTCGTCGAGAGGTCGCGACTGCCATTCAATCACTTGCTCAAGCACCGAGTCGATTACTTTTGATATCAGCGTTGGCGAGACATCAGCATCATACATTTCCTTGAACGCTGCCACGATTTCACGTGTGGTCATGCCTTTCGCATAAAGGCTCAATATCTTGTCGTTCATGGATTAGAAGCGAGTTTGGTGCTTCACGAGCAAAAGCTTCGAGTACTTTCTTATCCATATTGTCCATCCTTAGCCTTTAAGGCTTAAGTTTAGACAGTTACACAGAATTCAGGACACTCTCGCTAGCGATAACTATTTCAACAATTAAAAATATACACTAACCGCGGGGCGACAGTATTTATAGATCCTATGGCACTAAAACCGTCAGGCGTTTATTTTCCACATATTAATTGACCAACTCTTCAAGTACCTCTTCTGTTAATGAAGTAAGAACAACTATTACCTTTCTATCTTCTGAAGAATTAGTACTATTTGCCTTACTTTCACCAAAACCAACGATTTTGACTCGTTCTGGATCCACCCCATTTTGAATCACTATGTCTTTAATTGAAGTCGCCCGCTTTTGCGAAAGATATAAGTTATATTCTCTATCACCCAACATACTGGCATAGCCGTATAACTCAATTGATGTTGATTTATAGTTATTCATAAATCGAGCAATAACTTGAATCTCATCAATAAAAGCATTAGGCACTTCAAAAGAGTCATGTACGAAGTAGACTTTGAATAAACTCAGCCCTTCTGGGGCTAGGCTCGCGGCACAACTTTCGTGATTAGCTTCGGAAGCTAAAAGACCAACGAGGCACTTACCCTGTTCACTTATAACTCCATCAGTTTCGCTTGTTGAACTCAAATTTTTTAATCTGATCGACTGTTGCTGGTTTGTTTTATTTTCTTCTTTATAGGCAAGAGCTTGAAAACTCATAACAATACAAAAAAATAACAATAAGCTTCTAATCACAATCAATACTCCACGGTTTGGTTCCACTCTTCTGGAATTTCAATGGACAATGAGTTGATAAGCAAGCCTACTGAATTCAGAATGCGGTACTTAGCATATTGTTCGTCATATTTTAAATCTAGGTGGTTTTTTTTAGCTTCGAAAAGCTCGTTTTCTGTATTTAACAAATCTAGCAAAGTACGTTTACCAATTTTATATTGTTTCTGATAGGCTGTAACGGTAGCGGATACAGACTCTACACGTTCATCTATAAAATTTTTATTTTTCAATGTAAAATCGAGAGCGTTCCAAGACAAATTCAAAGTTTCCTCTACGTTCCTGTATGCCGAATCTCTTAGGTCTTTCGCTTTATTCAGCTGATAAGCAGCACTCTCAGAAAGATCAGAATCAGAACCGCCATTATAAAGGTTATAACGCACTCTAAGCATCGCTAGTGTCTCCTGCCTTGAACCTTTATTGCCATCTGCATCATCGCTCCAAGATTGAGAGGCTTCAATCGAGAATGTGGGATAGTTCTTACTTTTTGATTGCTCGTATTGAAAAAAAGCAGCGTCGACATCAACCAGAGATGCTTTTATCACTGGGTGATTATCAAAGGCCAGCTCTAATGCATCAGCTAAATCGATAGGAACAACCGATGAATCAGCTTGCGGGGACACAAGGTTTTTCGGTTGCTCACCAACTAGTTTTGTAAACCGTATATTTGTATCGTATAGGTTGTTTTGTGCCGAAGCTAGGTTACTATGTGCCTTTGCGACACGAGCATTAACTTGGTGAAGATCTGCAGTTGAACCTATACCGGACTCAACTCTTCGCTTAATATCTTTAGAGATTTTTAAATGTATTTCTAAATTATTCTCTGATAGCTCCAGTATTTCTTTAGCTTTAACCACATCTATATAAACCTTTGCAACCTCCAACGATTTATCTTCTATGTCCGATATCAATTGTAGTCTTATCGATTCAGCTTCGGCTGCTGATCTATCTATATTATTCTGAGTAGAAGCTCCGTCCCACAGTAGTTGAGTTAACGATATTGTGGCCTCTTTCTTTGTATAATCAGTATCAGGAATACTTTTTGTTGCAGGCTTAATGCCTTCATAACCAATGGCCGCATCGAAGTCTACACTTGGCAAATAAGCCCCTTCAGATGCATCTCTGTTTTTTTTCGCACTAGCAAATTCGTGAAATACGCTTTTAATTTCGGGGTTAGCCGAAAGAGTTAAAGTAATGGATTGCTCTAAAGTTTGAGCAGATAGCGAAGAAGCAGCTATTACACAATAGCTGACGGTTGATAATTTAAATAAATTCAAAGTAATGCTCCTTTTACTCACATTTTCATTAAACATTTCAATCATAGTCATATGCCTAATAAATGTGAAATTTTAAAACAATAATATTTGCAATTTAATATCTGTACCCGTTCAAGAGCGAGATGGCTTTGTTGCGTAATTCCGTTTAGAGACAGAGCAGCCCCTTTCGTGCGTTTCTTAGTCAATACGGCAAGTTTCAGGCATACCTAACCCAGTGAGCTTGTTCAACGCTTTTATCATCGCGTAAGTTTCTCCCACTTGTGCATTGTAATTTCTTAAACTCAGTTGCCCTCCTAGCAACTGTTTAACTCAATACATCGCGGTTTTTGAGAGTGAACGTTTGTGGTATCCATACAGCTCTTTCCAATACTATTTGAGCCGTATAACTTCTGACAACCCACGGCGAGATTTCGAGGGTGACCCCGATCCCAGAAGGCTGCCCCTTCTCTTGGGGGGAATAAGCGCAATGGCTCCCTTAATCTTAATAGCAGCATGACACGCTCTCGTGTCATAAGCCCCATCACCAGATACCTCAAGGATACTTCGGCATGTTTTTTTCAGTAAGTTCGGGAGAACTTCCCCATCCGTAACCGTCGATAAACTTAGCTCGGATGCAATAATTTCATAAGTGCTTGTATCGACGGCAATATGCAGCTTTCGCCAGACTCTGCGCCTGCCATCCGTCCCGTATTTTTGACTTTCCATTCTCCTTCGCAATAAACTTTAAGGCCTGTCGCATCAATGGCTAGGTGCTGTATCACTCCTCTCGTTTTAGTCTTAAATGAGACCTCAACTTGATTGGCTCTAAGGCTGATGCAAGTGTAACGCGTACAACTTAACGGTACATGGGCTAACCTAAATATCGAGTCGATAAATCCTTGCAGCACTCTCAGCGGCATAGAAAAAACGCGTTTCACCATAAGTGCTATCGTGATGGCTAAATCACTGAACCGACGTGGCCTCCCGCGCTTATTCTGTTTGCTTTGCGCCCACCCGCTTATCGCCTCTTCATCAATCCAAAAGGTCAAAGAGCCACGGTTAATAAGTGATTGGTTGTATTGCTTCCAGTTGGTTGTTTTGTAACGTGGTTTAGGCATGGGGCTACGAGAGATAGTGGACGTAGCAGATCAGATCGTAGGTTCTGGATTTAGTTCCATTGAATTACGCAACAAAGCCATCAAGAACATCACTTGTGATGTGAAATAAATAGTTTTGGAACTGGCTTATGGATCGATCCTTGTCTCTAAGCAGGGCGTTTAGAACTACAAGAGATTCCCGACTAGCTCCTTCGTCGCTCTAGAGAATGACGCAAATACCAAAATGCAAAAAAGCCGTAGCATTTCTGCTACGGCTTTCTTTAATGTGGTCGGTGAAGAGGGATTCGAACCCCCGACCCTCTGGTCCCAAACCAGATGCGCTACCAAGCTGCGCTATTCACCGAGATATCTAACTGACTGATTGCCTGTCGATGGAGCGTATAATACGGATTCTGAATTTATCCGCAAGGGCTTTTTTCACTCTTTTTTACAATATCGAATCGTTCGAACAAAAGACGTACAACCTAACGGCTAATGTGACGAAAAACACACACTCACCAACAAGTATTTAACTTATGAAACAGGATTGATCCAGATCAGTGAATTGATAACGCTACTTAATACACTAAGTCATGTCATATAACTTTGAGGTATACACATGGACTTTTGGCTAGAACTCCTATTTGGTAATGCAGTGGGGCTATCTTCAATGATAGTAATATTCGGGGCTCTGGGTCTCATGATGTTTTATGGAGGCTTCTTCATATACAAAGTTATGACTGAAAAATCTCCTCACTAGTATCGCTCAGCCTAAATCATTTACTTTTAAGTATCATTTCCTTGATAAATAAATGTTAAAACGCTTTGCACCGGAGTTGACTTCTCTTGTCTCCTCCGGTTTTTTCATTTTTAAACCCAGCCACAACTTAGGTATACTTACCCTATCCTTCTACAACTTGAGATGAACACCATGTCTCATGATGACGACTTAGATCTATTCCAAGAAATGATGGGCGATGTGAAACGTATCGACCATGACACCGCTGAGCACCAAAAAGTGCATCGAGTTACCGAGTCTCAACTTGCAAAGCGTGAGGCGGCTATGTGGCTGTCTGAGGACGAAAAAGATTACCTCTCTCTCGACTACTCTCCAATGCTGAAACCTGATGACGTTATTGCGTATAAAAAAGATGGCGTTCAAGAAGGTGTATACAAAAAACTGCGCTTAGGTAAATATCCGATTCAAGCTAAGCTCGATCTCCACAGGAAAACATTGAAAGATGCTCGTAACGAAGTACTTTCATTTTTGCGCCAATGTTTGAGAATGGATGTGCGCACCGTCATTATTGTTCACGGTAAAGGTGAGCGCTCGAATCCACCAGCTATGATGAAAAGCTATGTGGCCAATTGGTTATCACAAATTAATGATGTGCAATGCGTTCACTCGGCGCAGCAATTTCATGGTGGCACTGGAGCCGTTTACGTCATGCTCAGAAAGAGTAATGACAAAAAACTAGAGAATAGAGAGCGTCACCAAAAACGGACTCGCTAAATTATCAGAAGCTTAGTGAAAAAAGAGCACCGTCTTCGAACATTCCGCTAAACACATTGAACACCACAATTGATATTTAGTGCCGAAAATAGATATTTAGTGCCGAAGCTCATTCTAGGTGTTAAAATTGCCTCAGTTAACGAATTAAAACGTAAAAGCAACTGTCCATAGTTGCTTTTTGTTTATCTATATTTCCGTTGTGAAACGCTAAGAGAATATCATGTCACAAGAATCCCAAGCTAAACGCCTTAATAAATACATCAGTGAAACTGGTTTTTGTTCACGTCGTGAAGCAGACAAATTGATCGATGCAGGCCGAGTTACTATTAATGGCAAGATCCCTGAGATGGGAACGAAAGTATTGCCAGGTGATGATGTTGAGATCGACAACAAGCCAGTACGTTCAAAAGAAAAGCCTATCTACATTGCTCTCAACAAACCGACCGGCATTACCTGTACAACTGAGCGTGATATTCCTGGCAACATCGTCGACTTTATCGGCCACCACAAGCGTATCTTCCCTATTGGTCGTCTAGATAAGCCTTCTGATGGTCTTATCTTCTTGACCAACGATGGCGACATCGTCAATAAGATCTTGCGTGCGGGTAACAATCACGAAAAAGAGTACGTGGTTCGTGTAGACAAGCCGATTACGACGGAATTCTTAAAGAAAATGGCTTCTGGTGTCCCTATTTTGGATACCGTTACCTTGCCGTGTAATGTCGAGAAAGAGACCAAGTTCTCATTCCGAATTACGCTAACTCAAGGCCTTAACCGTCAGATTCGTCGTATGTGTGAAGCGTTAGGCTATGAAGTCTTCAAGCTACGTCGCGTACGTATTATGAACATCTCACTTGATGGCATTCCAAACGGAAAGTGGCGCTACCTAAGTGAAGAAGAAATCGCTGAGATACTAGCGATGTGCGAAGGTTCAGTGAGCACTGAAGATGCATCAAAAATGAACGCAAAAGGTCAGCGAATTCGCAAGGCAACCGATGCTAAGTTATTTGATAGCCGTGAAGAGAACCAAACCTCAACAGCGCGACGTAATCAAAACGAGAATCGTACTCGCACCTATCGCGGTAATAACGCGGATGAATTCCGCCATGCGCCAAACTCGAAGCGTGGTCGTAATTCGTCGAATAGTGAAAGCGGCGGCAACACTGAGAACTGGAAATCGAACTCTCGTTCAGAGCGTTCAAATTCAGGTCGAAACAGCTCGGATCGCAATCGCACAGACCGCGACAATAACGATCGTAGAAGCGGTAAGCCAGCAAACCGTAGTCAAGATTCAAACAGACCAAATAAACCAGCAGCAAAACGCGTTGGTGGTACATTAGGCCTGAAGAAGTAGTCAGAATCAGTAAGGCGAGACACTCGATATAAAAACGCCCGCTAGATTAGTCTAGCGGGCGTTCTTGTTTGTCATTCGATAGTTTTATCATCATGACGACAACAATCTATAAACATAGATCAGCAAACTGACCGCGAGTTAGCATCGCTAAGTCCTTTGGATCTAGCTCGATTTCCAAGCCCCTCTTTCCTGCACTCACACATATTGTTTCAAAATCCGTCGCAGTGGAATGTACAAAGGTAGGCAGTGCTTTCTTTTGACCAAGCGGACTGATCCCACCCACAACATAACCTGTGGTTTTCTGTGCAATATCAGGATTGGCCATATCTGCTTTTTTACCTTTCGCTGCTTTAGCCGCAAGTTTAAGGTTTAACTTCTGGTCAACAGGAATAACAGCTACAGCCAAATCTTTAGCAACACCGTTCAAGCAGAACAACAACGTTTTGAACACGCGTTTGGGATCCTGACCCAGAGCTTCAACCGCCTCTAACCCATAGTTGGTGTTGTTTGCATCGTGATGATACTGATGCACGGTATGAGCGATTTTCTTTTTCTTGGCAAGGTTGATTGCAGGGGTCATAACAAATCCAAACGATAGATAAACAAAAAGCGACGCCGAGGCGTCGCTTTAGTTAAATTTATCATGGTGCTAGAGTCAATCTAAATTAGCACCTAGTGATTCAATTAACTGGGTTCAGTTACTTGTAAACCATTTGACCAGACGGTGCGTACTTGTTCACGTCAACTGGGCTATTCGCTTCTAGGTACTCTTTCAGTACTTCAGCATCAACAAAACCAGTATTTACGTAACCAGGGTGGTCAGATAATTTAGGATAACCGTCACCACCAGCCGCGTTGAAGCTTGGCACTGTGAAACGGTATGTTTCGTCTAAACGAAGCTGTTTGCCACCGATGAATACGTTCGATACTTCACCGTTCGTCACTGTCATTGAAATGCCAGCGAACTGAGCGTAAGCACCAGAATCGATTGGTTTCGTCGCCACAACATTTAAGTAATCTAGAACTTCTTTACCTGTCATGTCTGTGTAAGTCAGGATGTTTGCAAAAGGTTGTACCTTCAGTACATCTTTGTAAGTAACATTACCCGCTTCAATTGAGTCACGAACACCACCAGAGTTCATCACAGCGAAGTCTGCTTGAGCACGCTCCATGTGAGAAGTCGCAATCAAACGACCTAGGTTAGTTTGTTGGAAACGAACCACGTTACGATCGCCTTCAAGCTTGCCATTTGTCTCAGCAATTTGAACTTCTAGTTGTGCTTGACCTTGCTCTTGGAAAGGACGTAGGAATTCAAGTAGCTCTGGATCTTGTGCAATTTCATCTTGAATAAGAACGCGTTGCTTCTTACCGTCAATCTTAACTTTCTTCTTAAGGTTAACTGGAACCAGATCGTAGCTCACCATCTCTAGCTCACCGTTACGGAATTCGTAATCAGCACGACCTACGTACTTGCCCCACTCGTGAGCTTGAACGATGTAAGTACCATTCTGTACGTCTGGTTTACACTCATCACCCGGCTTGAAGTTTTTCTTCGCAACGTTAGGGCCTTCCATACATACAGGCTCTTGAGAGTGACCACCAACGATCATGTCTAGGTCGCCTTCATTTAGGTAACGAGCAAGTGCTACATCACCCGGTGCGTTAACACCACGTTGGCCGTTTTCGTAGTGACCCATGTGAGTCACGGCGAAGATTAAGTCTGGCTTCTCTGTTTCTTTAAGTTCAGCGATCAGATTCTTCGCTTCTTCTTTAGGGTCTCGGAAGTCAATGCTCGCGATGAACTCAGGGTTACCGATTTTCGCCGTGTCTTCAGTTGTTAGACCGATAACCGCAATCTTGATACCTTGCTTTTCAAACATCTCGTAAGCTTGGAACTTGCGTTCGCCTGTTGCTTTATCGTAGATGTTTGCAGATAGCATTGGGAAATTAGCCCAGTCGATCTGCTTTTGTAGTACGTCTAAAGAGTTGTCAAACTCGTGGTTACCCAATGCCATTGCATCGTAACCAATTTTATTCATACCTTTGAAATCAGGTTCTGCATCTTGAAGATCTGACTCTGGCACACCAGTGTTGATGTCACCACCAGATAGAAGCAACACGCTACCGCCTTCTGCTTCAACTTCAGCACGAAGTTGATCAACAAGCGTTTTACGCGCAGACATGCCGTATTCACCGTATTTGTTCTGCCAAAAACGACCATGGTTGTCGTTAGTATGTAGAACCGTAAGCTTGTAAGTTTCGTCTTGGTTCCAATTTTGAGTTGATTGAGACGCACACCCAGCTAGAGTAGCTAGGATTGCAGCACTTAGTGCTGTCTTTAGAATAAGGCGTTGCTTCATTGTCATACCTTTGAACTTTTTAGGGGAATCCACTGCTTTTTATGAGCTATTGCGACCCCTTATTTGGAGTTCGAACAATAAGACTTCACATCACTCATCTTAAATTAACATTTCAGATGTAACATGATGATTTCATATTTATGTCGAATTGGTCACGCATAGTTCAGCAGTTAAGTGTAACAAAATTATGAGATTACACTCAAACTTCCCCTGCATCACAAGCAATCGTTTACTTACAAAGTGTGATGAACATCAGCAATTTACTGCAAACAGGACTGACCTCACACTCACATACGAGTTTCTTAGGTAACAACCCGCCTCGTTAACAACTCTTTAAATGAACGATTTATGTTCGGCTGCTTTTACGAGATAAAAAAAGCCCAATTCAAAGAACTGGGCTTTCTTAGATCAACTTTTGTTAAATAACGTTTCCGTTACTTCACATCCATCTCAATTATTTAATATCAATATGCTCAAAGCCTTTGATAAGGTCATCAAGTGCCTTCATCTGCTTCAAGAACGGCTCTAGTTTATCTAGAGGTAGCGCTGATGGGCCATCACAACGCGCTTGATCTGGGTTCGGGTGTGCCTCAAGGAACAGACCAGCAACACCCGTAGCAAGACCCGCTTTAGCAAGCTCAACAGTTTGCTTACGACGACCGCCAGATGCAGCACCTGAAGGGTCACGCATTTGAAGCGCGTGAGTCACATCAAAGATGATTGGACTGCCGTTTGATGATTTTTTCATTACACCAAAACCAAGCATATCAACGACTAGGTTGTCATAACCCATGCAAGAACCGCGTTCACAAAGAATGATGTTCTCGTTGCCGCACTCAGCGAACTTATCAACGATGTTACCTACTTGATCCGGGCTCATGAACTGAGGCTTCTTCACATTGATAACCGCGCCAGTCTTAGCCATTGCTTCAACAAGGTCAGTTTGACGAGCAAGGAACGCTGGAAGCTGGATTACATCAACCACATCTGCAACAGGCTGAGCTTGTGCTTCAGTGTGAATATCAGTGATGATCTTCACGCCAAAGGTATCTTTCAGCTCTTGGAAGATTTTAAGACCTTCTTCCATACCAGGACCACGGTATGAGTGAACAGAGCTGCGGTTCGCTTTATCAAAAGACGCCTTAAATACATAAGGGATGCCCAGCTTCTCTGTTACTTTCACGTAGTGCTCACAGATCTGCATAGCTAGATCGCGAGATTCAAGAACGTTCATGCCCGCAAATAGCGTAAATGGCTTATCGTTAGCAATTGGCATGTCGCCAATATGAACTATTTTCTGTTCCATCATATTCTCTCTAAATAATAATTAATTAGTGAACGACGACGGTTTTTTCCGTCATGACATTCACTTGAGATTTAAGTAACTCAGATGCAGGGTCATCTGGGCATTGATCAATAAAGTACTGATAATCGGTGGCGGCAATCTGGTGACAATCCAATTGCTGGTAGATGAAACCACGGTCACGGATTTCATACGGATCATCTGGGACGAATGTTAACGCCAGATCGGTACACTTCAATGCAAGCGTATAGCGCTCTTCTCTCAGCAATGCACTTTTCAATAAAGCCAACCACTTACCAATAATTGTTGGGTGGTCTGCGACTTTCAAATGCTCACTTTTCAGCTTAGCCAATGGGCCATCATGACCAATTAACCATGCTCGCAATGTTTGCTGACCAACATACTCACCATTGTAAGGATTAATATAGACCGGAGTTTGGCCATACCAACTGACTTTAAGCAGAAACTGAGTTGGAAAAGAGACACCCTCTACAGGAAAGCCTAGCTTACGACCAAGAAAAAGGAAGATTGCCCCAAGACTGACTGGGATCCCTTTCTTTCTCTCAAGTACTTTATCGATAAACGCGTTTTCCGATGAGAAGTAAGCGTCTTTATCGCCTGCGAAGCCCCACTCGTAAAAGAATAGTCGAATGAAAGATTCAAACTTCTGTTGCTCGTCGGTTTCACTAACTAACGCAAACTCGGCGTCTTTTAATAATCTTGCGAGTTCTTGCTCTGCCCAACTATCTTGAGTTTCAGGGTCAATGGCCTTGTTTAAGATCAATGCGCCTTCAGCAAGCTCTAGCTGATCAAAGTCTTCATCAAAAAATTCGTACATACGTCATTAACCGAAAAATGTTGGAGTCTTTGTCATTGCGATTTTGCCTGCCATTGCTAGCCAGCCTAGAGCGCCAAAGAATGAGAAAACTCTCAATAGCTTGTTCTTACCTAACTTAAGCGCAAAGAAACCTAATGCGATGTAAGCCATTACACAGGTTAGTTTTTCAGTTAACCATGGTGCCGCTGGTGTAAACGGAATAAAGCCAGTAATAAAAATCAAACCAATACCCGATAGCAGCAGCAACGAGTCATTGATATGAGGGAAACGCTGCAAGAAAGGATGCTTAAGCTTCGGTGAATTAGCCATCATCAGAGCGAAACGGATCGAAAGAAGTAGCGCGCTTATAGCAATCGTTAATAGGTGAAAATGTTTTAGACCTTCGTACATGGTATTCCTTTATATTTTTATATGTGCTTTCGTTAATACGAACCACACAATACCCGTTAATGCCCTGTATTTCTGCGTTAATTCTCTGTATTTCTACGTTAAATGCATTATCGAGTTAAGTGTATTGTCGAGTTAAAGGTATCAATTTAGCCAGTTAATCATCTATTGCTCACAAGATGATGAACAGCAGCCTATGAGCAACCACTATCTATGAACAGTAACGACCCAATGTCACTCGGTCATTACCACCGTAATCTTTTTCTGTAACCACATCCAAGTAGCCCAGCTGTTGCATTATCTCACGTACCGCCAAGCCTTGGTCATAGCCATGTTCAAATGCCAACCAACCTTCGTTTTCCAAAAAGCGTCGTGCGTTTTCAGAAATGTATCGAATATCAGCTAAACCTTTCTCTTCAGCGACTAACGCAGTGATCGGTTCAAAACGCACATCCCCTTGAGATAAATGAGGGTCATTCTTCTCAATGTAAGGTGGGTTCGAGACAATCAACGAGAACTTCACAGCTTCATCTTCAGAATTCGCTGAGTTCAAAGGCTCAAACCAACTGCCATGTAAAAAAGTGGCGTTAGTGATATTTAATCGCTGAGCGTTTTCTGTCGCAAGTTGCTGCGCTTCCGGACGAAGATCAATACCCGTCACTGGTCGGTTCGGCATCTCAGACGCCAGTGCCAAAGCAATCGCACCTGTACCAGTTCCTAAATCGAGAATCGCACCTTGTTTTCCGTAAGTTTTATCCAAAGCGACTTCAACCAAACGCTCGGTGTCCGGGCGCGGGATTAATGTAGAAGGAGAAACTTTTAGCGGCAGCGACCAAAACTCACGTTCACCGACAATATAAGCCACAGGCTCACCGGTTAAACGACGTTTTAGAAGGGCGTTGAATTCGGACTCTTGTTCTGAAGTGAGATGCTTCTCAGGCCAAGTCAGTAGGTAAGATCTAGGTTTATCTAAAGCGTGACAAAGCAGTACCGCAGCATCAATCGAGGGCGATGTGTTATCGCCCTCTTGAAGCTGTACGATTGCTGACTTTAAAGCACTTTCAACCGTATATGCTGATTGCATAGTAATTAGTTGTGCTCAGCAAGTGCTGCTAGTTGATCGGCTTGGTGCTCTTGTAGAACAGGATCAAGCAGGCTTTGCATATCACCTTCCAGAACTTCGTTCAGGCGGTAAATAGTTAAGTTGATGCGGTGATCAGAAACACGACCTTGAGGGTAGTTGTACGTACGAATACGGTCACTACGGTCACCAGAACCTAATAGGTTACGACGTGTATCTGAAATCGCAGCAGCACGACGCTCTTCTTCAGCTTGAACGATACGAGCCGCAAGAACAGCCATCGCTTTCGCTTTGTTTTTATGCTGAGAACGCTCATCTTGACACTCTACTACTGTACCGGTTGGTAAGTGAGTAATACGGATTGCTGAATCCGTGGTGTTAACGTGCTGACCACCCGCGCCAGATGCACGGAAAGTATCTATTTTAAGATCGCCAGCTTTAATTTCTGGTAGATCAGCTTCTGGGATCTCAGGCATAACCGCAACAGTACATGCTGATGTATGAACACGACCTTGAGACTCAGTCTCAGGTACACGTTGTACACGGTGACCGCCAGACTCGAACTTCATGGTGCCGTAAACAGCGTCGCCACTGATTTTAGCGATCATCTCTTTAAAGCCGCCCTGCTCTGAAACATTGCTGCTCATCACCTCAACGCGCCAACCTTTTTTCTCGGCAAATCTAGAGTACATTCGGAAAAGGTTACCCGCAAAAATACCAGCTTCATCACCACCAGCACCGGCACGAATCTCTAAGAAACAGTTACGCTCATCGTTTGGATCTTTTGGAATCAGAAGAATTTGCAGCTCATCAGTTAGACGTTCAATGTTCGCTTTCGCATCTTTGATCTCTTCTTGAGCCATTTCACGCATTTCTGCGTCATCTTCATTTGCCATCTCTTCAGCAGCTTCTAAATCTTCTTGAGCTTGCTGGTATGATTTAAAGCACCCCGTCACCTCTTCTAATTGAGAATACTCTTTTGACAAGGCACGGAATTTATCTTGATTCCCAAGTACATCGGGATCACCAAGTAGATGTTGAACTTCTTCATAGCGTTCAACAAGTGTTTCAAGCTTTATTAGAATCGAGGCTTTCATAATGTCTTATTCTGTTGGAGGTCGAATATTATTGAGGGTTTTCTAGACCCAAACTCTGTCTAATGACCATTAATTTTGCAGGTTCTCCTTGCTCTGCTGCACTTTGAAGTGCACGCGTTGGAGCATGGATCAATTTGTTTGTGAGCTTATTACTTAGCTCAAGTAAGACTTTCTCAGGGTCACCGCCAGCAGCAAGTGATTGTAAACTCTTACTTAATAATTCTTCTCGGATTTCATTGGCCGATTTACGATAGTCGCGAATACTGTCTACCGCTTGCAGTGAACGCATCCAACTCATGAACGCGGCGCTTTCTTCACTGACGATTGCTTCAGCCTGAATCGCTTCAACTTTACGTTGCTCGATATTACCATCAACGATCGACTGAAGATCATCAACGGAATACAGGTAAGCATCACTCAGTTCACCGACCTGAGACTCAACATCACGAGGCACCGCGATATCAACCAACAACATCGGCTGATGTTTTCTTGTCTTGAGCGCGGTCTCTACCATGCCCTTACCAATAATAGGTAACGGACTTGCGGTTGAGCTAATCACAATGTCCGCTCGATGCAGATGATCAGGTATCTCATTCAGGCTGATCACTTCAGCACCAAATTCTTCAGCTAGCCCTAAAGCACGCTCACGAGTTCGGTTAGCCACAATCATCTTGGTACAACCATTAGCTGACAAGTGTTTAGCCACCAGTTCAATGGTTTCTCCCGCACCCACCAATAACACCGTTGATTCAGCAATTGATTCAAAGATGTGTTTAGCTAACGTACAGGCTGCGTAAGCAACAGAAACCGCACTACCACCAATTTCGGTTTCAGTTCGAACTCGCTTCGCAACAGAAAATGATTTCTGGAACAGTTTTTCCATTGAAGCATCAACAGATTTGTTCTCTCGCGAATCGGTGTAAGCCTGTTTTACCTGACCAAGAATTTGCGGCTCACCCAAAACCAGAGAGTCCAAACCACAGGCAACGCGCATTAAATGCTTAATCGCGGCTTGCTCTTCATGGATGTAGATACTCGGTTTTAATTCTTCAGGGCTAACTTGATGAAATACAGACAGCCAATCGATCAACTTGTTTTTTGCCACGCCTTTGACGTCACAATACACTTCAGTTCGATTACAGGTAGAAAGTATGACACTTCCATTTACGTGTGCATTTGCGTTAAGTTGCTTAAGTGCCTCAGATAATTTATCTGGACCAAAAGCGACTTTTTCTCGCAATTCAACCGACGCTGTATTGTGATTGATACCTACGGCAAGCAAAGACATGTATCAGAAGTTCTCGATCAGGGAATGGAAACAAGGGGCGAATTTTACTTGATGCATGGCTCTATTTAAAGAGCAAGCGGGATTTGTTTTCCTGAGTTCGTGAATTCAATGCTATAGTTGAAGCGTTTTTTAGATAAATTTGAACAAGTTGTGAGCAAATATGAGCAAGCTTCGTAAAATCACGTCTCTTATTTTTATGACCATAATTATGGTGGGTTGCTCGTCTATACCAGAACAACCGACCAGCGTTGAGTGGCAAAGTCACCAAAACCGTCTTCTACAGATAGAAAACTACCAAGCCTCAGGCAAGCTCGCTTACATTTCTCCAGAGCAACGCCAAAGCCTTAATTTCATTTGGAAGCACTCCCCAAATCAAAGCCAATTGAGACTGACCACTTTCCTTGGTCAAACCGCCTTGAACCTCACGATTGACAGCTCGGGCGCCAAGGTAGTCACTTATGATGATCAAGTATTCACCCATGCAAGTGCATCTGTATTGGTAGAGCAACTTACTGGATTGCAGATCCCCATTGAACACCTGCCGCAATGGTTCCTTGGCATTCCCGACCAAGCAGATAGCTACCAACTCAACAGCACTAACACGCTTGAATCTCTGTCTAAACAAGTCAGCAGTCAATTATGGACACTGAATTTTGCTAACTATCGCAATACAGAGATGCCGAGTAAGCAACTATCAGATGAAGACAACGCAAAGGTAGAGACAATTCCCCTCCCGACTCGATTGTCATTCAAGCAAGACGAGAACAAAATCAACATTGTAGTTTCGAAGTGGACACTGAAAAAATGATAACAACGCCAACGCACTGGCCTTCGCCAGCTAAGCTGAATTTATTTCTCTATATCACTGGCCGACGCGATAATGGCTATCACGAACTTCAGACCCTATTTCAGTTTGTCGACTTTGGCGATGAACTTACGGTTACCGCAAACCGAGAAACAAGCTCGATAACAATCACACCTGAAATTCCAGGCGTTGCGACAGAAGATAACCTGATTTGGAAAGCCGCAACTGCCCTTCAACAATATACATCGACAACTTTCGGTGCGGATATTCAGTTAAAGAAAGTGCTTCCTATGGGAGGTGGCATTGGCGGAGGCTCTTCAAATGCCGCAACCGTGTTAGTCGCTCTCAACCATTTATGGCAACTCAACCTGTCTGATGACCAGTTAGCAGAGATTGGCTTAAAGCTTGGTGCAGACGTTCCGGTCTTCGTTAAAGGCCATGCCGCCTTTGCTGAAGGGGTTGGAGAACAACTGCAACCCGCCAATCCGGATGAAAAATGGTATCTCATTGTTAAACCTCAAGTGAGCATAGCAACTGTAGACATATTCACACATTCAGAATTAACTCGAAATACGCCGAAGCGAGCACTATCAACGCTTCTAGAGCAAGAATACGTAAACGATTGCGAAAAAATTGTGCGAATGCTGTACCCAGAGGTTGATAAGCAACTTTCATGGCTGCTACAATACGCGCCGTCGAGATTGACTGGTACAGGTTCGTGCGTTTTTGCTGAATTTAGCAGCAAAAAAGAAGCCGAACTGGTGCTAGAGCAACTACCTGACACAGTTTCCGCGTTTGTCGCGAAAGGACGAAACATTTCGCCTTTGAAAGAAACTTTGGCTGAATACCAATCAGCCCACCCACAATCTATTTAAAACTGGACGCAACCCGAGGTTTCCACCGTGCCTGATATGAAGCTATTTGCTGGTAACGCAACACCTGAACTAGCCCAACGTATTGCTGATCGTCTATACATCTCTCTTGGCGATGCTACTGTAGACCGTTTTTCTGATGGCGAAGTCGCTGTTCAAATCAATGAAAACGTTCGTGGTAGCGATGTATTCCTGATTCAATCAACTTGTGCACCAACCAATGACAACCTTATGGAATTGGTGGTAATGATTGACGCAATGCGCCGTGCTTCTGCTGGCCGTATTACTGCTGTAATCCCTTACTTCGGTTATGCCCGTCAAGATCGTCGTGTACGTTCTGCTCGTGTGCCTATTACTGCAAAAGTTGTTGCAGATTTCCTTTCTAACGTTGGTGTTGACCGCGTTTTGACTATCGACCTACACGCAGAGCAAATCCAAGGCTTCTTCGATGTACCTGTTGATAACATTTTCGGCACTCCAGTTCTTCTAGAAGACATGGCTAACCGTGGCCTAGAAAACCCAGTAGTGGTTTCTCCAGACCTTGGTGGTGTTGTACGTGCTCGTGCTACAGCTAAAGCGCTAGGTGATGTTGACATCGCTATCGTTGATAAGCGTCGTCCACGTGCTAACGTTTCTGAAGTAATGAACCTAATCGGTGATGTTGAAGGTCGTGACTGTGTGATCGTTGATGACATGATCGATACTGGTGGCACACTGTGTAAAGCAGCTGAAGCGCTTAAAGAGCGCGGTGCTAAGCGTGTATTCGCTTACGCTACTCATGCTGTATTCTCTGGTACTGCTGCAGAAAACATCCGTAATTCAGTTCTAGACCAAGTTATTGTTACTGATTCAATCAAGCTTTCTCCAGAGATGGCTGCGACAGGCAAAGTGACTGAGCTAAGCCTTTCTCGCATGCTTGCTGAAGCGATTCGCCGCATCAGCAACGAAGAATCAATCTCAGCGATGTTTAACTAATCAAAGCTCTATAGCTTTTTTTACAAAAGCTTTGTTTTAGAAATTCGTTAGAGAAAGACATTAAGCACTTCATTGAATGAAGTGCTTTTTTTATGTCTAACCAATATTAAGCCGCAATTCACCACAGTCAGGAATCACAGTGTTGCTATCAGCTAGCTCGCACCTTTTTCATAAACTGTGATATCATACGGCGCTTTTTGAAATCCCAAGAGAGATCCATACCTTGAGCCAACAAATAAAACTTCTCGTTGGACTGGCTAATCCAGGTCCAGAATACGCCAAAACTCGCCACAATGCGGGTGCTTGGGTAGTTGAAGAATTAGCACGTGTACACAATGTGACACTGAAGAACGAACCAAAGTTCTTTGGCCTAACGGGTCGTATCATGGTTCATGGTGAAGATCTTCGTTTGCTGATCCCTACGACTTTTATGAACTTATCCGGGAAAGCCGTTGCAGCACTGGCAAAGTTCTACCAAATTAAACCAGAAGAGATCATGGTCGCTCACGATGAGTTAGACCTCCCTCCAGGTATTGGTAAGTTTAAAAAAGGTGGTGGTCATGGCGGGCACAATGGCCTAAAAGACATCATCAGCAAGCAGGGTAACAATAAAGAATTCTATCGTCTTAGGTTAGGCATTGGCCATCCGGGACACAAAGATAAAGTTGCAGGTTATGTATTATGCAAAGCTCCTGCGAAAGAGCAAGAGTGTATCGAGGCTGTCGTTGACGAATCGGTTCGCAGCCTAGACATCTTATTAAAAGATGGCCTACCAAAAGCACAAAATCGCTTACATACGTTCAAAGCAGAATAAGGTTTATATCATGGGTTTTAAATGTGGCATCGTTGGTCTACCAAACGTTGGTAAGTCAACTCTGTTTAACGCACTGACTAAAGCAGGCATCGAAGCAGCAAACTTTCCATTTTGTACGATCGAACCAAACACAGGTATCGTTCCGGTTCCAGATCTACGCTTAGATGCATTAGCAAAAATTGTTAATCCACAGAAGATCCTTCCAACGACAATGGAATTCGTAGACATCGCAGGCCTAGTTGCTGGCGCATCTAAAGGTGAAGGTCTAGGTAACAAATTCCTAGCTAACATCCGCGAAACTGACGCTATCGGTCACGTTGTACGCTGCTTTGAAAACGAAAACATCGTTCACGTTTCTGGCAAAGTATCTCCTATTGAAGATATCGAAGTGATCAACCTTGAGCTTGCTCTTGCCGATCTAGATAGCTGTGAACGTGCGATCTTCCGTAATGCTAAAAAAGCAAAAGGCGGAGATAAAGACGCTAAGTTTGAAACTACAGTTCTTGAAAAGCTACTACCGATCCTGACTGAAGGTGGTATGGCTCGTACTGTTGAACTGGGCAAAGAAGAAGTCGCAGCAATCGACTACCTTAACTTCCTAACGCTTAAGCCAACAATGTACATCGCAAACGTTGCTGAAGATGGTTTCGAAAACAACCCTTACCTAGACGCCGTTCGTGAGTATGCAGAAAAAGAGAACAACGTTGTTGTTGCTGTATGTGCTGCAATCGAATCTGAGCTTTCTGAACTTGACGATGAAGATCGCGAAGAGTTCCTAGCGGACATGGGTATCGAAGAACCAGGCCTTAACCGAGTGATCCGCTCTGGTTACGAACTACTTACTCTTCAGACTTACTTCACTGCGGGTGTTAAAGAAGTTCGTGCTTGGACGATCCCTGTAGGTGCAACTGCACCACAAGCTGCAGGCAAGATCCACACCGACTTCGAAAAAGGATTCATCCGTGCAGAAGTAGTTGGTTACGAACATTTCATCGAATTTAGCGGTGAAAGCGGAGCAAAAGATGCAGGTAAATGGCGTCTTGAAGGCAAAGAATACATCGTTAAAGATGGCGATGTTGTTCACTTCCGTTTCAATGTTTAATTACCAATAAACATCTAATAAAAGGCCAGTGAATTCACTGGCCTTTTTCGTTTTCGCTCTTTCTAAAGAGCTTCTTATCCAAAACTTAACTTCCTATATATATCGGCATTTGAACCTATTTTTTGCTGACAAATACGCCTCTTTGACTAAAAAGAAACCGAACAGATGTTTATTCGTGATTTATTCAAAAAAAAAGTTGACGGGTTTCACTCAACTCCGCATAATGCGCCCCGTTCACAACGAAGCGGCAACGTCTCGAAATGAACAACAATTTGGAAATGGCTACTTAGCTCAGTTGGTTAGAGCACATCACTCATAATGATGGGGTCGCAGGTTCGAATCCCGCAGTAGCCACCATTTCCTAAGCACTCTGTTTGTTAATAAACGTATGTATTTTGACAACAAAGAGTTTTTAGGAAATAAAGCGGTCGTGGCGGAATTGGTAGACGCACCAGATTTAGGTTCTGGCGCCGAGAGGTGTGAGAGTTCAAGTCTCTCCGACCGCACCATTATTTAGATATCTTAATTGATATCCTGTTGGGCTATCGCCAAGCGGTAAGGCACTGGCTTTTGATGCCAGCATTCCCTGGTTCGAATCCAGGTAGCCCAGCCACAATTTAAAGTGTAATTATCTTTAAAAAGATAATGGCATTGGAAGCGAGATTATATTATATTACTTCGCTCTCAGATGGCTACTTAGCTCAGTTGGTTAGAGCACATCACTCATAATGATGGGGTCGCAGGTT
>NZ_OSDX01000112.1:0-6097 GCF_900382755.1 Vibrio sp. Evd11 | reverse complement strand
TGAAGCCTTTTTTCTATCTAAATAAACCGCTTAGCCCTTAAGATCCTGTCTATGTATGTTTATTAGTTTGTGATTGAACAACAAAATGTAGATTTTTTCCTGACTAGCGAGACTAAGTGTTAAAAAAGTTGAGAACTGTTCTTAGTGGTATTGTTAAAACAAGTTTACTATTGATAATAAAGACAATATTTCCACTTCAAAAAATCCAGTTATTTACTCATTTGTAATTAAGATAAAAACTGAAAAATATCGAAATTAACTTAGAGAAATTCATTCTATAAATTAAAACAAAGCGGGTTTTAATAACTCTCGCCCCTTCATACGTTTACGATAAATAATAAAATTAGATTTTATAAAAACAATTTGATCAATAAGCTTTTTTTGTAAACTTTGAATTACATACTCTAAAAATAAATCTCCCTGATAAACTTGTCATAAATCCAAATACTCTTCCAATCTTGATTCGCAACACATGGCATTAGCGTGTTGCATATAGACTTCCTATAAAGCCGTTGGGAAGAAGGAGTTTATATTAAAATCAGGAACGAAAAATGAACCAACAACGTCAACTAAGCTGGAAAATAGCAGCTATTCTAGGTACATCTTTTGGCTTTAATGCACACGCTGCAGAAATGGTCAGAGTCGATAACGATACACTGCTACAACAAAGCCTCGTCGCTCAGTCGAAGAGTGTTGCCCCACTAGAATTAGGTTTTTCTGAAGTAAAACGGGTGGTACTGCCCAATGGAAAAACGAAAGTCCGCTACCAACAAACTCACTTAGGCTTACCCGTCTTTGATACCTCCGTTGTCGCCACCCTTTCCAAGAACCAACCCACTCAGGTATTTGGCTCAATTGCACAAGGGATCAGTGGAGACTTATCCAGCATCGCACCAAAGCTGAATCAGGAACAAGCGATTGAAGCCGCGATCTCCTCTCACCGCACGTTTACCGTTGGCAAAAAGTCGATTGAAAACAAAAATGCAAAACTAATGGTGAGACTGGATGAGAACCAAACCGCGCAAGTGGTGTATCTGGTCGATTTCTTTATCGCGTCCTCAATGCCAGAGCGCCCTTTCTACTTTATTGATGCTACGACTGGCGATGTTCTCCAAAAATGGAATGGGCTAAACCACGCTAAAGCATTAGGTACTGGCCCCGGTGGCAACCTCAAAACCACTCGATATGAATATGGCAGTGACTTCCCTAGCTTTCCCATCGACAAAACAGGCACAACTTGTACGTTAGAAAACGATTCGGTTAAGACGGTCAACTTAAATCATGGAACCTCTGGCAGCGCAGCCTACAGCTACAACTGTGCCGACGGAACCAACTACACCGATCATAAATACATTAACGGGGCTTACTCGCCTCTTAACGATGCACACTACTTTGGTAATGTCGTATTCGATATGTACAAAGAGTGGATGAACACATCGCCTTTAACTTTCCAGCTGTCGATGCGAGTTCACTACAGCTCGAATTACGAGAATGCGTTTTGGAATGGTTCATCAATGACTTTTGGCGATGGTGGCAGCACCTTTTATCCATTGGTCGATATTAACGTGAGCGCTCACGAAGTCAGCCACGGGTTCACAGAACAGAACTCGGGACTTGTTTACAGAAACATGTCGGGCGGTATTAACGAAGCCTTCTCCGATATTGCAGGCGAAGCGGCTGAATACTATCTGCGTGGCAATGTGGATTGGATTGTGGGTAGCGACATATTCAAATCGGAAGGTGGCTTGCGTTACTTTGATCAACCATCAAAAGATGGCCGCTCGATTGATCATGCCTCTGAATACTACGATGGTTTGAACGTTCACTTATCTAGCGGTGTTTATAATCGCGCCTTTTACCTTTTAGCGAACAAATCGGGTTGGAATGTACGTAAGGGCTTTGAAATATTCACGGTCGCAAACCAACTGTATTGGACGGCAAACAGTACTTTTGATGCCGGTGCTTGTGGCGTAGCGAAAGCCGCAGCAGACATGGGCTATGTGGTTGCCGATGTTGAAGATGCTTTTAATACCGTAGGCGTGAATGCAAGCTGTGGTGTCACGCCTCCAACTGGCAATGTATTAACGAAAGGCACACCGATTGCGAACCTAAGCGGGAATCAATCCTCTGAAAGCTTCTACACGTTCACCGTTGATTCTGCATCAAGCGTGACGGTTTCAATGTCTGGTGGTTCAGGCGATGCCGATCTCTACGTGAAATCCGGCAGTAAGCCAACGACATCGAGTTACGATTGTCGCCCTTATCGTGCTGGAAACAACGAGCAGTGCAGTGTGAGCGCGCAACCGGGCGTGACTTATCATGTGTTACTGCGCGGATACTCAAACTACTCTGGCCTAACATTGCGTTTAGATTGAGTTAGCGCGAGCCTCTTAAACAGGTTATAAAACGAAGAATTAGCGGTTAACCGCGAAATAAAAACCTACTCACTTTGAGTAGGTTTTTTCATGAAATACCATTGTAGTTAATAATATTGTAAGTTATTTACTGATACGTTTATTAATTTATAAACATCAAGGTTGCTTGGGTATTATTTTATAAAAACAGTTTAAATTGAGATCCTGTGCTGCACAACGAAACAAAAATAACTGACTAACTTTTGAACACATTCACGTTACTGATAGGTTAATCCTTATAGGGCAAATGCTCTATTAATGATAAAAATTAAAATAAGGATTCTTTATGAGACCATCTTTTCCTATCAGTATGGTGCTTGCAACGACAGTGGTTGGCTTCCAGTCCTATGCAAACAATATCGCCACAGTAAACTCACGCTCTCTTTCGGAGAACGCCTCAGCACAAAAGCAATCTTTGGCTTTACAAATCAGCGAGCGTTATTCCGATCTTGAGCTTTCCCTAAAGGCTCAAATTTCAGAAAAGAACTTGTCCACGCCTGTCGATAAATTGAGCTCTACTCAGCCCTACTCTGCATTTTCAAACAGGATGCAGAAAGCGGACCTTGGTTATCGCAAGATGAAAGGGATCAACGAATTCAGCGACTCTGTGTTAGAAATTCGCATGGCTGATGAAGCGATGATTGAAGCTTGGAAGAACGGTGAGAGCCCGCTGTTTGCCTTCGAACCATCAGGCGATGATTCAAATTGGCAATACATTGAAGCCTATGATGTGTATGGGCAGGTTCACGAACTAGACGTGCACCAAACGCCAGACGTTCCTGTATTTGTCATTGATAGTAACGGTGCAGAAGAACTCAAAGCAGGCTTAATGGCAATGCAGAGCGAAATGCAGAAACTAGGTACCACCACGCAAATCAATAGCGATAGCAAAACTGACGCCAGTACCCTCAAAATTCAGAAACAAACATTCTTAGGCAAAGCGACTCGCTCAATGACGATGTCTGAACCTGAAGAATTGAACACCACCCAATTATCTAAGGTTCGTTTGGCTATCGATAGAGAACCTTGGATCTCTGGCAAAGCTGAAATCTACGCTATTGTCACTGGGGTTGATTCAAGCCGTATAGAGCCACAGATCGACCTGGTTGAGATGCCTTATCTGGATTACGACAAACAAACTTATTACCCAAATCAAACCGTCATTTTCTGGCCTCGTTACCGCTGGGGTGCTGCCGATATGATCTTGATGGAGCACGACGATGGTACTGATTATAAAGCGTTAGCAAAACTATTGGTTCAAGCCGCTGAAGAGATACTGAAGATGATTCCTGATCCAGAAGTTCAGGGTTATGCGATTATCCCTCAGATCACAGGCAAGATTATCGACGTAATTCCTGATGGCGTATTAGTGAATGATGATGACTTCGTGGACGTGTATTACACCTTAATGCAAAACACTCCTTATGTTGATCGCCCAGGCGCTGGCGGTAATGCGGTAGCTTCGTTCACCCCTGTTACGATTTCACCGACAGAGTAAATCGTTTCTTATTTAATTAGGGCTTAGTCACATAAGCCCTAACTCTTCATTATCGAAGGTGAGTAAAACATAAGAGACATACTGAGAAGCTGATTACAGGGAGTAATCGAACACGATGATGTCATCTAACAAAGGACGAAATACATCTTTCAGCGCATCATGCTCTGGGTGCGGAAGATAGCTTTGACGCCCCGCTTCATCTGCGAACGTCATTAAAACGGAATGGGTATAACCTTGATTCTTGTTTTCAGGACTGTCGTTTAGCCCCCACTCGACTGAAGTTACTCCTTCAACCTTGCTTGGCATCGCTTCAAACAGTCCTTTCAGTTTCTCTATTTCAGAAGCTTCAGCCTCTTCTTTAAACTTAATCAGCAAAATATGACGAATCATTCCCGTTTCTTTTCGATTCATTTCTAGTCCTTTTCGAGTCTTCGTTTACTTGTGTGTCATTCGAGCCCACATCGAGTCGTGAGTTAACGTTAATAGAAAGACAAAATGCCACACGTTACACACCATGCCAAGGCTGGACCACTAGAGTTTATAAAATATTCCAAATACCAAAACGAAAAATGCTGCACCCAAGGGCGCAGCATTTCTCATGACAATGGTAAGCACATTTTTAACGTTAATCACGACGACCTGTAAGCTGGATCTCTTGATCTTGATCTACGTTCTTTTGGAATTGGATTCCGCCGTTAGACGCTTCATTTCTTCCTTCCAATGTTAAGTCAGATTCAACACGCTCAGCCTTTACTTGATTACCTTCGCTTCTTGTCATGTCGATAGTACCTGTATAAGTACCATCGGCAGCAAATGCAGTATTCATTGAAAGTGCCATCAAGCCTAATGCGATTAGTTTTTTCATACGTCACCTCTTATTGTTTTAATTCTTGTTGTTTGGTTAGTGTGTTGCTTTGTTGAGGTAACTTTAACAACACGATGTTGTGCACTCGAGGAAAACCAAGATTTACAAAATAGAAATCGCTCACAATCAATACAGTTTTAAATCAATGTAATAGTCACATTTTGACGCTGTTCTGTCTTAACTAGAGACTCTCAATACTATGATACTAAGGTCAGATGTTTTTCTTTCGTGTAACTAACGCGAGAGCTCATCCTTATCAACTCAATTCGGAGTGCTTGTGGACTTCAATTTAGATATCCAAAATATCTTAGTCATCAAACGTATGTACGAACTTCGTCATGTTGGTTTGGTCGCAGAGTCGTTGGGTAAAACGGCGGGGGCAATCAGTAAAAACTTGTCTAAGTTAAAGGTTCAGCTCGACGATCCCTTGTTCATTCAAACCAAACAAGGTTTCGAACCTACTTCATTCGTAGAAGCCAATATCGCTAATTTTGAGCAGATTCTGAGTAGTGTTGAAGCGATAAAGCACCAAGAGTTTTCCCCTGAAACTTACCAAGATGATATCAAAATCTACGCGAATACGCTTTTCTGGGAGCGCTTTGGTTCGAAACTCTACTTTTCTTTGAGTAAAGAAGCCCCGCATGCTCACTATTCGTTCGTTAGATGGGGAAGCAATGTTAAAAATAGGCTCATCGACGGCGAAGAAGCGATAGCGGTGCACTACTTTGATGAAACCCTGCCACAGTCAATTTCTCAGACAGAATTTGGAAAAGGAAAAGTCGTTTTCTTCGTCAGAGAAGACCATCCCGCGAAAGACTTTGAGTCACTCGCCAACTATCCAATCATTCTATTTAAAACCCCTGGATGGAATGACAACAAATATCCGATCCTTGAGCGACTTAGAAATATAGGTTTTCAGATAAACCCTAAAGTAGAAGTTGACCACCCTGCAATGATTCATGATGTCGTACTTAAATCTGACTATTTTGGTATCACTCTCAATGGCAGCGTACCAGATGGATGTCGAAGTATTGATTTGCCGGAAAAGCTGACTATCGATGTCAGCTATGTAATGAGCTGTCGTCGCTCACAGAAAGACGCGCCTTTGAATCAATGGCTATTACAAATTCTGAAATCCGCTCTGAAAAACAAGCAAGCGTAGATCAACCGATAACGGCTTTATGATCGAAAAAAGGCTCCTTAAAGGTAATGCCGATCAGTTAGAACTAAAGTGATCGGTTGAACGATCCTTCAGAGCTGTCAAAATCCAAGTGTATTTAATGCACTTGGATTTTTTTATGGATGTCTCTCAAGCTCTAA